>JAQGMU010000378.1 GCA_028292195.1 Ramlibacter sp.
AGCACGTTCTGCTGCTGCTTGGCCTCGACGTAGGCGCCGAACAGCTTCTTCAGTTCGTCCTCCCACTGCGAACACCAGGGGTAGACAGCCTGCAGCACCAGCGCCAGCGGATCGCGCGTGTTCAGCACGCGCGAGTAGATGCCCATGCAGGTGCCCTTGAGCGGGAAGCGCTTCCTGCTCTCCGAGAAGCCGATCTCGTGCCGCACCAGGCCCATCAGGTCCTCGGAGTCGCCGCGGTCGTGGATGGTGAAGCTGTCCTCCAGCCCGATGCGCGGCGCGTACTCGCGCAGCAGCCGCGCGCCCAGGCTGTGGAAGGTGCCGCTCCACGGCAGGTTGGGCAGCGCGCCCGCGTTCTGCAGGCCCAGCGCCTGTTGCAGCACACCGCCGACACGGCGCTCCATCTCCTGCGCCGCGCGCCGGCTGAAGGTCAGCAGCATCATGCGCTGCGCATCGGCGCCGTGGCGGATCAGGTTGGCGACGCGGTGCGCCAGCGTGTTGGTCTTGCCGGAGCCGGCGCCCGCGATCACCAGCAGCGGACGTGTGTCGGCCGCGCCCTCGCCGGTGCCATGGGTGGCGGCTTCGCGTTGTTGCGGATTGAGGGAGGCGAGCGGGTCGGGGTGCTGCATGGGGGTCTCTGGACTGTATATTAGTACAGTGAATGAGAATATCCTCGTCGGCAGCGCTTCCTGGACCGACAAGACCCTGATCGATTGCGGCCGCTTCTACCCGCCGGGGTGCAAGTCGGCGGAGCAGCGCCTGCGTTTCTACGCGCAGCAGTTCCCCATGGTGGAGGTCGACTCCAGCTACTACGGCATGCCGACGCCGCAGAACGCGCGCTTGTGGGCCGAGCGCACGCCCGAGGGCTTCACCTTCAACGTGAAGGCGTTCCGGCTGTTCACCGGGCACCAGACGCAGCCCATGGTGCTGCACAAGGACATCCAGCAGGCCCTGGGCCCCGAGCCGCCGCGCACGCTGTACTACGCCGACCTGCCGCTGGAAATCCGCGACGAGCTCTGGCGCCGCTTCATCGAGGCGCTGGCCCCGCTGCGCGAGGCCGGCAAGCTGGGCGCGGTGCACTTCCAGTTCGCGCCCTGGGTGCTGCGCAACCGCGAAGGCGTGGCCCACGTGGAGCATTGCAGCGAGAAGATGGCGGGCCACCTGCTGGCCGCGGAGTTCCGGCACCAGAGCTGGTTCGCCGGCGACCATGCAGACCGCACGCTGGAGTGGGAACGCGGCCTGGGCCTGGTGCACACGGTGGTCGATTCGCCGCAGGGCTTCGCCAACTGCGTGCCCTGCGTGTGGGACGTGACGAATCCGCAGCTGGCCATCCTGCGGCTGCATGGCCGCAACCAGGACGCCTGGAACCAGAAGGGCCTGGCCGCCTCGTCCGGCCGCTTCAACTACTGGTACAGCCAGGACGAACTGGCGGCCATGGTTCCCGAGATCGAGCATTTGGGAACGCTGGCGCAGCACGTGCATGTGGTCTTCAACACGAACTCCGAAGACCAGGGCCAGGTGGGCGCGCGCATGATGCGCGACCTGCTGACGGTAAAAGAGCGGTAAAAGCTTGTACGCCGCCAGGAGCGGCCATGGCAGCGGCTAGACTGCGGCCAACCTTGAATTGCAGGAGAGCCTTTCCTTGATGAAGCCGAGTTTCCGCCTGGCCGTGCTGGCCCTGGCGCTGGCCGTTAGCGCCGGCGCCCATGCGCAGTTGCGGCCCTATGGCAAGAGCGATGGCGCGCCGCGCGGCGCCGCGCCCGCTGCGGACCCCGCCGCCGCTCCCGCTGCCGGGTCGACGACCAGCCCCACCGCCGAACAGGAAAACGCCGGCAAGCTGGCCGCACAGGGCTGGCTGGCGCTGCTGGACCGCCAGGACTGGGGCACCGCCTGGGACGCCTCCAGCGCCGTGTTCCGCCAGAGCGTGCCGCTGGGCAACTGGATGGACGCCATCCCGAAAGTCAGGCAGCCCTTCGGTCCGCTGGTCGAGCGTGAGGCCCGACAGGCCATCTACAAGACCAGCCTGCCGGGCCGGCCCGACGGCCAGTACGTCACCGTGATGTTCGCCAGCAAGTACCAGAACCAGCAGGTGCAGGAGATCGTGACCACCGTGCGCGAGACCGATGGCCGCTGGCGCGTGACGGGCTACAGCCCGAACACGGCGAAGTAGCTTCAGACCGCGCGCTGCCCGCGCAGCGATGCGCCCGGCAGGGCCTTGGCGGCCTTGTCCTGGTGGGCGTGCAGCACCGGCAGCTGCCGCTCCACCCAGGCCTTCAGCACCGAGTCCTCGGCCTGCGTGGCCATTTTTTCAAAGCTGACCACGTCGGCCTGGTAGGTGCGCAGCACCACCTCCTCCACGTAGAGGCGGTCGAACTGCGCGCCATTGACCTTGGCCAGCTGCTTGAGCAGCTTGTTGTTCTCGTTGCTCGTCAGCGGCATGGCCATGCCGCGGGACTGCAGCATGTGCAGCAGCTCCGGCTGCGCGGCCTTCTGCCGCGCCAGCAGCAGCTTCGCCAGCTCCTTCACCGCCGGGTTATTGGTGCGCGCCAGCGCAAGCTGCGAGCCTTCGGCCTGCAAGCGCAGGTGGCCCGCGGCGACTTGCAGGAAATGCCGCTCCAGCCGCTGCGCCGTGCCCAGCGGCCTGGACTCCGCGGCGGCCGAAGCGGCGTAGCGAGGCGACTGCTGCGCCGGCGCCGCGAGCGGGGACAGCGCCATCGTGCCTATGGTGGCTGCAGCGAGCCACCGGAAATTGCTGCGCGGAAAGCGATGGAAGTACACGCGTCGATGATAGGCGTCAGGCGCCCTTCTTGCCGGCCTGCGGCAACTTTTGCGCCATCGCCAGGTGTTCGCGCAAGGTCGGCAGCGTCTTGTCGATGAAGGCCTTGAGTTCGGCGTCCTTCACCTTCTTGCCCGCCTTCTCGAACATCTTGATGTCCTTCTCGTGGTCCTTGATGCCGACCTCGCGGACGAAGTGCTGGTCGAAGTCGGCGCCGTTGCGCTTGCCGAGCTTGTCGATGTCCTTGCGCATGCCGTGCCTGGGCACGGCGGGCAGCTCCACGCCCTTGGCGTTGGCCAGCTGGACCAGCTCGTTGTTGGCCGCGGTGTGCTGGTCCACCAGCATGTTGGCGAAGCTCTTGACCTGCAGGTCGGTCGCCTTGCTGGCCGCAAGCTGGCCCGCCTGCACCTCGAACATGCCGCCCTCGGCGGCGTGCTCGATGAACTTGCGGTCGGCGCGCGGCAGCTGGGTCTTCTTGTCCGGCATGTTGCGCGTGCCGGTGCCGGGCTGCGCCGCGGGCGCGGCCTGGCCGCCGGTCATCGAGCTGCCGGCACCGGGGCTGGGCTGCGCCAGCGCGGCGCCGACGGCCAAGGCCAGCGCCAGGAGCGCGGGCACGGTGGCACAGGTCATTCTTTTCATGGTCGATCTCCCTGGGGGTCTGGACAAGAAAGCGGCGCCGCAGTGCGGCGCCGCTTTTCACGGATGCACGCGTTTCACTTGGTCTTGGGCGACGACGACGCGCCGCCGCTGCCGGCGCTCCCGGCCGAACTGGTCGAGCCGCTTTGACCGGTGGAACCGTAATTGCCGCCGCTGGCGCTGCTGCCGCTCGTGCCGCCGCTGCCGCCCGCGCCCGAGCCGCCCACGCCCTGGTTCTGGCCCTGGCCGCCGCTGCGGCTGTTGCGCCAGCTGGTGAAGTCGTCGCTGAACTTCTTGAAGCGCTCCTCACGCCACGACTGGTAGTCGTTGTCGAGGTTGCGGATCTGCTCTTCGCGCCACTGGTGGTATTCGGGATCGTGCTGGCGCTGGCCGCTGCCGTAGCTGCCGGCGTAACCCCCGCCGTAGTTTCCGTAGCCCTGCCCCCCCGAGCCCTGACCCTGGCTGCCATAACCCGTGCTGCCACTGCTGCCGTAGCCCGTGCTGCCGCTGCTGCCGTAGCCCGTGCTGCCACTGCCGTAGCTGCCCTGGTCGTAGGCATTGCCCTGGCCGCCACGGCCGGAGCTGCCGTGGGACTGGCTGCCACCATAGCCGCCGCTGCCGGGATAGCCCTGGCTGCCGCCCATCTGGCCCTGGCCCTGGCCGCCGTAACCGCCGCCCTGCTGGCCGCTCACGCCGCTCCAGCCGCTTTGCTGATTGCCAGACGGGCCCCGGTCGCCGTATCCCGACGACTGCATGCGGTCGCCACCGAACTCGCGGCCGGGCTCACCACGGCCCCAGTTGCCCTGGCCACCCTGGCGGCTGCCGTAGTCGCCGCCGGGACTGCCGCGGCCATAGCCGTGGCTCTCGCCGCCGTAGCCGCCGTAACCCGACGATTGCTGGGCGCCGAACTCCGAGCCCGCGCGCTGGCCGTAGCCCTGCGAAGGCTGCGATCCCTGCGCGCCGTAGCCGCCGCCCTGCTGCTGGTCGTTGCCCCAGTTGCCGCGCGACTCCCTGTCGCCATACCCTTGGCCGCGATCCTGCTGCTGCTGGTCGCTGGAGCTGCCACCGCG
>JAQGMU010000431.1 GCA_028292195.1 Ramlibacter sp.
CGCCTCCATCGGCGGCCTGATCAACGGCAGCCGGCCGGCCGACGTGATCACGGTGTTCGAGCAGTTGCAGAGCCTGGGCAAGGCCGACGAGATCGGCGGACTGGCCTACCTGAACTCGCTGGCGCAGTACGTGCCGAGTGCCGGCAACATCCGCCGCTACGCCGAAATCGTGCGCGAGCGTTCCATCCTGCGCAAGCTGGTGTCGGCCAGCGACGAGATCGCCACTGCTGCCTTCAACCCGCAGGGCAAACCGGTCGAGAAGATCCTGGACGAGGCCGAGCAGAAGATCTTCCACATCGGTGAAGAAGGCTCGCGCATGAAGCAGGGCTTCCAGGGCATGGACAGCCTGGTCGTGGCGCTGCTGGACCGCGTGCAGGAAATGGCGGACAACCCGAACGACATCACGGGCGTGCCGACCGGCTTCTACGACTTCGACCGCATGACCTCCGGCCTGCAGGCCGGCGACCTGATCATCCTGGCCGCGCGGCCGTCGATGGGCAAGACCTCGCTGGCGATCAACATCGCCGAGCACGTGGCGCTCAACGAAGGCCTGCCGGTGGCGGTGTTCTCCATGGAAATGGGCGCTTCGCAGCTGGCGGTGCGTATCGTCGGCTCCATCGGCCGCATCGACCAGACCCACCTGCGCAGCGGCAAGCTGACCGACGACGAGTGGCCGCGGCTGACCGAAGCAATCGAGAAGCTGCGCAACATCTCGCTGCACATCGACGAAACGCCCGGCCTGACGGTGAGCGAACTGCGCGCCAACGCCCGGCGCCTGGCGCGCCAGTGCGGCGGCAAGCTGGGCCTGATCGTGGTCGACTACCTGCAGCTGATGAGCACGTCCAGCAGCATGAGCGAGGAAAACCGCGCCACCGCGGTGGGCGAAATCTCGCGCGGCCTGAAGATGCTGGCCAAGGAGCTCGGCTGCCCGCTGATCGCCCTGTCGCAGCTGTCGCGGGGCGTGGAGGCGCGCACCGACAAGCGCCCGATGATGAGCGACCTGCGCGAGTCCGGCGCCATCGAGCAGGACGCGGACCTGATCATGTTTATCTACCGCGACGACTACTACAACAAGGAATCCAAGGAGCCCGGCATCTCCGAGATCATCATCAGCAAGCACCGCAACGGCCCCACGGGCACGGTGAAGATGGCCTTCATCAAGAACCTGACCAAGTTCGAGAACCTGGCTTCGGGCGGCGGCGGCGACGACTTCTGACGCATCCGTCGCGCTGCTTTCCTACTTTGCGGCGCGCCGGAATGGCGGATGCTCGCTCCTGAAATTCAGGAGAAGCGCATGGAAGAGATGGACCTGTTGCCGACGCTGGCCGAAGCGAGCCCGCCCCCGGCCGGCCAGCTGCCGGCCGAACTGCAGGCAGAGGCATCCCCGCTGGAAAAGATCAAGCGTGCCGATGCGGCGCGCGACGGCTTCCCGGGCGAGCACTGGCTGGTGCTGGCGATCGGCATCGGCGTCTGGCAGGTGACCCGCAAGCACCGCAACGTGCTGGTACGCACGGCCGGCGGCCTCGCCGCCGCGGCGATGGTCGCCCGGGCGGCGGCGGGGCGCGAGGGACTGTCGAAGGTGCTGCGGTACACGCCTTTTGGCGGCCGAATCGACCGCTGTCCGCCCTGCGAGGCGGGGCAGGTTCGCCGCTGACCTCGCGTTTGTCGCCTCCGGGTCCGGCCCAGGGCGGGGCAGCCCGTCTCGGCGAATGTCCCCCGCGCGGCCTCCGGCCGCTCCTCCTCCTTGATTTCGCCGAGACGGGCTGCCCCGTCCTGGCGCGGACCAGGGGGCGGCATCCCGATCGAATGCCCGCATGAAAAAGCCCCGCACGCGGGGCTTCTTTAAACGCCTCGGATCCCCGCCTGCGCGGGGATGACGGAAATCAGAGCACTTCGCTCGCGAAATCCGCCAGGCGAGAGCGCTCGCCACGGGCCAAGGTGATATGCCCGCTGTGCGGCCAGCCCTTGAACTTGTCCACCGCGAAGGTCAGCCCCGAGGAGCCCTCGGTCAGGTAAGGCGTGTCGATCTGCGCCAGGTTGCCCATGCAGATGATCTTGCTGCCCGGGCCCGCGCGCGTGATCAGCGTCTTCATCTGCTTGGGCGTCAGGTTCTGCGCCTCGTCGATGATCACGTACTTGTTCAGGAAGGTGCGGCCGCGCATGAAGTTCATGCTCTTGATCTTGATCTTGCTACGGATCAGCTCATTGGTGGCCGCGCGGCCCCATTCACCGGCGCTGCCCTCGGTCTTGCCCAGCACTTCCAGGTTGTCGTCCAGCGCGCCCATCCAGGGGCCCATCTTCTCTTCCTCGGTGCCGGGCAGGAAGCCGATGTCCTCGCCCACGCTCACCGTGGCGCGGGTCATGATGATCTCGGTGTAGCGGCGGTCGTCCAGCACCTGGGTCAGGCCGGCGGCCAGCGCCATCAGCGTCTTGCCGGTGCCTGCCGTGCCCGTCAACGTCACGAAGTCCACTTCCGGGTCCATCAGCAGGTTCATCGCGAAGTTCTGTTCGCGGTTGCGGGTGGTCACGCCCCACACCGAGTTCTTCAGGTGGCCGTAGTCCTTCAGCGTCTTCAGCACCGCCGTCTTGCCGCGGATCTCGATCACCCGGGCGTACAGGCTGGGCTCGCCGGGCGACTCGAAGTACACGAACTGGTTGATCAGCAGCGAGGGCACGATCGGCCCGCTGATCCGGTAGAAGGTGTGGAGGCCGGACTGCCAGCTTTCCACCGTCTTGCCGTGCTTGATCCAGAAGTCCGGGGGCAGGGCCAGCGAGCCGGAGTACATCAGCTCCAGGTCGTCCAGCACCTTGTCGTTCTGGTAGTCGTCGGTCTGCAGCCCCAGCGCGCGCGCCTTCACGCGCATGTTGATGTCCTTGGACACCAGCACCACTTCGCGCGGCGCATGCTTTTCGCGCAGCGCCTGCACCACCGACAGGATCTGGTTGTCGGCCTTGCCGGGCGGCAGCCCCAGCGGCAGGCCGCTGGACAGCTGCATGGTCTGGAAGAACAGACAGCCGCCGGCCTCGCGGTGGCCGGTGGTGTCCAGCTTCAGGCCCTTGGAGATGTCGGCGCCATTGGTGCCGGCCAGGGCGTCGAGCGTGCGGCTGGCCTGGCGGGCGTTGCGGGCGACCTCGGTCATGCCCTTCTTGTGGCCGTCCAGTTCCTCCAGCACGATCATCGGCAGGAAGATGTCGTGCTCCTCGAAGCGGAACAGGCTCATCGGGTCGTGCATCAGCACGTTCGTGTCGAGCACGAACAGCTTCGCGGGGCCGGTGGACTTCTTCTTGCGCGGCAGCGGTGCCGGCGTGGTGACGTTGCGCTTCCTGGCCGGCTGCGGCTCGTCGAGGTAGGTCTCTATGTCGCCGGCGTAGGCGCCGGTCTGGACGTCGCCGCCACCGGCGCGCGGGTCGAAATCGTCCTGCGCCTGGGGCTTGTCAGCGAGCAGCGTCTCCTCGGCCGGCAACTCCGATTTTCGCGCTGCCTTGTGCGATGAACGGGCCGGAGCATCGTAGGCTTCCGGCGGGAGCATGGCGGCGCGCTTGGTCGGGGCGGGGGGCAGGGGCATGGGTGTTACAGCTCGCGGGTAGGGGAAACGAAAAACAAAAAAGCCGCCAGGTGGGCCAGGCGGCTTCTTCGGGACTGACGGTGATGACGCGAAGCGTCGGGATCAACGGCATGAATTCATTATGCACAACGCGCGCTGCGCAACAATGTCGGCCGAAATCCTGTTGCGTCGATACGTCAAGCCCCGTTTCTGGCTCAGGCGGCCTTCTTCAGCAGCTTCACGGCCTTGAGCACGTCGTCGACGTGGCCCGGCACCTTCAGGCCGCGCCATTCCTGCTTGAGGATGCCGTCGGCGCCCACCAGGAAGGTGCTGCGCTCGATGCCCTTGACCTTCTTGCCGTACATGATCTTGTTCTTGACCACGCCGAACATGTGGCACATCTTTTCCTCGGTGTCCGCGATCAGGTCGAACGGCAGTTCCAGCTTGGCCTTGAACTCGTCGTGCGACTTCATGTTGTCGCGCGACACGCCCATCACCACGGCGCCGGCCTTCACGAAGTCCTTGTACTTGTCACGGAACTGCATGGCCTCCGTGGTGCAGCCCGGCGTGTTGTCCTTCGGGTAGAAGTACAACACCAGGACCTGGCCCACATGGGATGTGTTCGTGACCTTGATGCCGCCGGTGGCGTTCGCTTCGAATTCGGGGAGGGGTTTGTTGACAACGATCGCCATAGTTCCTGGTGCGGTATGTGGTTCTGTATGAGTGCGCGTTGGCGACGCGGGCTTCGCGCAGGCCCTTGTCGCAACAAGAGATTTTACCGCAGAACGGGCCCGTTGGTCGCGTTCCTTAGGCGGGGTTATCGAGGAGAAGGGCCACTGCCACATCCCTTCCTTCCTGGGCCAGGATGTTGTAGGTACGGCAGGCGGCGGCGGTATCCATGGTTTCGATGCCGATCCGCCGCGCCCCCAGGGGGGCCAGCCAGGCCGGTTTGGGAAAACGGATGCGCGGCCCGCTGCCGAAAATCACCACTTCCACCCCCAGGTCGGCGAGCGCCTGAAAGTGCTCCGGGCCCAGCTGGTCGAAGCTGCCGGCCCATTCCAGCCTTTGGCCGCGGGCGCCCAGGACCACGTTGTGCGTGATTTTTTCCTGTCCCACGGCCACCCAGCCGGGGCCGTGGGCGCTGATGGTCTGGGCGTCGGATTGGTCTGGTTGCAGTTTCAAGGTGTCGGAGGGGAGATTGGGGCGACTGTGGTCAAATTATAGGTTTCGCCTCGTGCATACGCCCGTCAGGAGGGGCTTTTGAAGACCGTCCAGAAATCCACCAAGCTGGCCAATGTGCTTTACGACATCCGCGGACCCATCATGGACGCCGCCCGGCAGATGGAAGAGGAAGGCCACAAGATCATCAAGCTGAACATCGGCAATCTTGCGACTTTCGGCTTCGATGCGCCCGAGGAGATCCAGCAGGACATGATCCGCAACCTGCCGAATTCGGCCGGTTACTCCGACAGCAAGGGCATCTTCGCCGCCCGCAAGGCGGTGATGCACTACACCCAGCAGCAGGGCATCAAGGGCGTCACGCTCGACGACGTCTACCTGGGCAACGGCGCCAGCGAGCTGATCGCCATGTCCACCAACGCGCTGCTGAACGAGGGCGACGAACTGCTGCTGCCCTCGCCGGACTACCCGCTGTGGACGGCCTGCGCGGCACTTTCGGGCGGGACCCCGGTGCACTACATGTGCGACGAGGCCAACGGCTGGATGCCCGACCTCGACGACCTGCGCCGCAAGATCACCCCGGCCACCAAGGGCATCGTGGTGATCAACCCGAACAACCCGACCGGCGCGCTGTATTCCGACGCGCTGCTGAAGGAAATCGTCGCCATCGCCCGCCAGCACGGCCTGGTGATCCTGGCCGACGAGGTCTACGACAAGGTCCTGTCCGACGAGGCGCGGCACACGGCGATCGCCAGTCTGTCGGAGGACGTGCTGACGCTGACCTTCAACTCGCTGTCCAAGAGCTACCGCTCCTGCGGCTATCGGGCGGGCTGGATGGTGGTCTCGGGCGATCGCAAGGCGGGCGCCGACTACATCGAGGGCCTGACCATGCTCTCGA
>JAQGMU010000460.1 GCA_028292195.1 Ramlibacter sp.
TCGCTGGGCGTGATGCTGAACCGGGACGCCGTGCGCTTATACGACGAGGGAGAGGTCTTCTGGCCCAATCGCTATGCCATCTGGGGCCGGCTTGTCGCGCTGCAGCCCAGCCAGATCGGCTTCTGCATCATCGACAGCCAGGCCATCGGCCGCTTCATGCCGCCCGTGTTCCCGGGCGTGCGGGCCGACACGCTGCCGCAACTGGCGCATGCGCTCGGTCTCGATGTCCACCGCTTCATGCACACCCTGGACGACTACAACGCCGCCTGCCGTCCCGGCAGCTTCGACCACACAGTGCTGGACGACTGCCGCACCGAAGGGCTGGCGCCGCCCAAGAGCCACTGGGCGCGGCCGATCGAGCGGCCGCCCTTCTACGGCTACGCGCTGCGGCCTGGCATCACGTTTACCTACCTCGGGCTCAAGACCGACGAGACGGCGGCAGTGCGCTTCGGCGGCGTGCCCAGCGACAACCTGTTCGTGGCCGGCGAGATGATGGCCGGCAACGTGCTGGGGCAGGGCTACACCGCCGGCGTCGGCATGAGCATAGGCACGGCCTTCGGCCGCATCGCCGGCACCCGGGCGGCGCGCGCCGCCGGCAAGGAGGCAGCGGGTGCAGCGGCTTGAAGCGCTGACGCGCGAAGCAGTGGCGCTGGCGCAGGGCGCGCCGGAAGCGGAAGTGGCGCGGCAGATGGTGATCTGCAACGCCTGCCGCTATTGCGAAAGCTTCTGCGCCGTGTTCCCGGCGATGGCGCGGCGGCTCGAGTTCGGCAAGGCCGACGTCCATTACCTGGCCAACCTGTGCCACAACTGCGGTGCCTGCCTGCATGCCTGCCAGTACGCACCGCCGCACGAGTTCATGGTCAACGTGCCGCGGGCCATGGCGCAGGTGCGGCTGAAGACCTACGAGGAATACGCCTGGCCCGCGGCGCTGGGCGCGCTGTACCGGCGCAACGGCCTGGTGCTGGCCCTGGCCACGGCCGGCGGGCTGGCGCTGTTCCTGGTGCTGATGCTGGCGGTGCGCGGCAGCCTGTGGCACGACCCGCTGGAGGGCAACTTCTACGCCGTATTCCCGCACGGCTTGCTGGTGGCGCTGTTCGGCGCGGCCTTCCTCTATGCGGTACTGGCTCTGGCCATGGGCGCGGCGCGGTTCTGGCGTGGCCAGTCGCCGGGCGCCACCAGCGGCGACGCAGTGGCCGAGGCGGCGGCCAATGCACTGCGCCTGAAATACCTGGATGGCGGCCATGGCGACGGCTGCAACGATGCCGATGACCGCTTCACGCTGTGGCGGCGGCGCTTTCACCACCTGACCTTCTACGGCTTCCTGCTTTGTTTCGCCGCCACCTGCGTGGCGACGCTTTACCACTACGGTCTTGCCTGGCACGCACCGTACCGCCTCACCAGCCTGCCGGTGCTGCTGGGAACGGCCGGCGGCATCGGGCTGTTGCTCGGGCCCGCCGGCTTGCTGTGGCTGAACTATCGCCGCGCGCCCTTGCATGGCGACCCGGCGCAGCGTCCCATGGACCGCGGCTTCATCGTGCTGCTGTTCGCATCCAGCGCCACCGGCCTGGCGCTGCTGGCGGGCCGCGACAGTGGCGCGATGGCGCTGTTGCTGGCGGTGCACCTGGGCGTGGTGCTGGCGCTGTTCCTCACCATGCCCTACGGCAAGTTCGCGCACGCGGTGTACCGCGTCGCCGCCTTGCTGAAGTACGCGGTGGAGCGCAGGCGGCCGAACGGGCTGCAGCTGGGGGCGGACTAGGAGCTGGCGCGCGCCAACAGCCCGCGGCCGACCACCTGGGCCTGGATCTCCGCGGCGCCTTCGAAGATGTTCAGGATGCGCGCATCGCACAGCACGCGGCTGATCTCGAACTCCAGCGCATAGCCGTTGCCGCCGTGGATCTGCAGGCTCTGGTCGGCATTGCTCCAGGCCACGCGCGCCGCCAGCAGCTTGGCCATGCCGGCCTCGATGTCGCAGCGGTGCCCCTTGTCCTTCTCGGTGGCGGCGTGGTAAGTCAGCTCGCGCGCCAGCACCGTCTCGGCCAGCATCAGCGCGAGCTTGTCGGCCACGCGCGGAAATTCGACGATGGCCTGGCCGAACTGCTTGCGGTCCTGCGCGTAGCGCAGGCCCAGGTCGTAAGCCTTCCAGGCAACGCCGACGGCACGGGCCGCGGTCTGCACGCGGGCGCCTTCGAAAGTCTGCATCAGCTGCTTGAAGCCCTGGCCTTCGACGCCGCCCAGCAGGCCATGGTCAGGCACGGCAAAGCCCTCGAAGGCGATCTCGTATTCCTTCATGCCGCGGTAGCCCAGCACCCGGATCTCGCCGCCGCTCATGCCTGCGGCCGGGAAGGGCTGGGCATCGTCGCCGCGCGGCTTGGGCGCCAGGAACATGCTCAGGCCCGCGTAGCCCTGGTCGCCGGTGCGGGCCAGCAGCGTCATCAGGTCGCTGCGGGCGGCGTGCGTGATCCAGGTCTTGTTGCCGGTGATGCGCCAGGTGCCGTCGGTGCCGCGCGCCGCGCGCGTGCGCAGCGACCCGAGGTCGGACCCCGTGTCGGGTTCGGTGAACACCGCCGTAGGCAGCACTTCGCCCGAGGCGATGCCAGGCAGCCATTGCGCTTTCTGCCGCGGCGTGCCGGCCAGCGAGATCAGTTCGCCGGCGATCTCCGAGCGCGTGCCCAGCGAGCCGGCGGCGATCCAGGCGCGGCTCAATTCCTCGGTCACCACGCACATCGCCAGCTTGCCGAGGCCGAGGCCGCCGTACTCGGGGGCGATGCAGACGCCGAAGGTGCCCAGCTGCGCCATCTCGCCGACCACGCCGTCGGGGATCAGCACGTCGTCCAGGTGCCACTGGTGCGCATGCGGTGCGATGCGCTCGGTGCTGAAGCGGCGGAATTGGTCGCGCACCATGTCGAGGTCGCTGTCGGTGAGCGATTCGTCGACCTGCGCCCCGGCGCGGATCGCGGCCACCAGCGCCTGGCGGTTGCCGGCGGTGTTGCCCTCGCGCAGGAACCACGCCACCGTCGCATCCGCCGTCAGGGCCGCGGCCGCGTCGCCCAGTCCCAGTTCGGCGGGCCGGAAGATCTCGCTCTGGCTCATGGCGATGCCGCCGGCCAGCTGTGCCAGGTATTCGCCGATGCCCACGCGCAGCAGCAGGCCCTCGGCACCGGCAAGCCGCCTGGCCCGCGCCAGCCGCAAGCCCCATTGCGCGGCGGCCAGCACGGCTTCGGCGGTGGTGGTGATCCAGGCCAGGCCGTGCAGTTCGCGCTGGCGCTCCTGCGCCAGCGCCGCGTCGAAAGTGCCATCGGTGGTGAGGCGGCCGCGGGCCGCATCGGTGGCGGCGGCCAGGTAGGCGCGCAGCGGCGCCGCCAGGTCGTGGAGGTGTTGCGCCAGGGGCTGGTCCATTTTCATCTCATGGAAGTATCGACTCGGTTTCGCCGGCCCTATCCGGCCCGGCACCTTTCCGTGAGTATCGCGGCAACCGATGCCTGAGCTTGCCACCCTCGAATTCGCGGCTCTGTGCGCTGACGGACAGACCGCGGCGCCCGGTCCCGGCAGACTGGGCGCCATATGAAGGCACTCGTTTACAACGGCCCCGGGCTCAAGGCCCTGGAGGATCGTCCCAAGCCCACGATCCAGGCGCCTGGCGATGCCATCGTCAGGATCACCAGAACCACCATCTGCGGCACCGACCTGCACATCCTCAAGGGCGACGTCGCGACCTGCGCGCCGGGTCGCATTCTCGGTCACGAAGGCACGGGGGTGATCGATTCCGTCGGCGCGGGCGTCACGGCCTTCAAGGCCGGCGACCGGGTCCTGATCTCCTGCATCTCATCGTGCGGCAAATGCGAGAACTGCAGGCGCGGCATGTACTCGCACTGCGCCACCGGCGGCTGGATCCTGGGCAACACCATCGACGGCACGCAGGCCGAATACGTCCGCACGCCCCACGCCGACACGAGCCTCTACCCGATCCCGGAGGGCGCCGACGAAGAGGCGCTGGTGATGCTGAGCGACATCCTGCCGACGGGCTTCGAGTGCGGTGTGCTCAATGGCAAGGTGGCGCCGGGCTCCACGGTCGCGATCGTCGGGGCGGGTCCGATCGGCCTCGCCGCGCTCCTGACGGCGAAGTTCTATTCACCCGCCGAGATCATCATGGTCGACCTCGACGAGAACCGCCTGGCCGTGGGCAAGCGCTTCGGCGCGACCTCGGTCGTCAACAGCGCCGACGGCGGTGCCGCGCAACGCATCATGAAACTGACCGGCGGCCGCGGCGTCGACACCGCCATCGAAGCAGTCGGCATCCCCGCGACCTTCAAGCTGTGCGAGGACATCGTGGCGGCGGGCGGCACGATCGCCAACGTCGGCGTGCATGGGGCCAAGGTCGAACTGCACCTGGAGCGCCTGTGGTCCCACAACATGACGATCACGACGCGGCTGGTCGATACCGCGTCCATCCCGATGCTGCTCAAGACCGTGCAGTCGAGCCGGCTCGACGCGACGCAGCTGATCACGCATCGCTTCAAGTTCGCCGAGATGCTGCAGGCCTACGACACCTTCGGCCGCGCGGCGGAGACCAAGGCGCTGAAGGTGATCATCGAGGCATGAGACCTGGTCGATGGGGCGGCGCTGCCTTGAAGTTCATCGCCGTCGTCGCCCTCGCTCTTGCCGGTTGCACGGTCGCAGCCGTGGCCTGGGGGACCGGCGGCCTCGAACGCAGCTGAACTGCCGTCAGCTGCTCGGGACCTTGCCGTGCGTCGCGCCGCGTGTGTCGCCCGCGGTGGGGCGATTCCTGTATTGGGGTAACCCCGTCACGCCCTGTGGGGACAGACGCGCGGCCGCCCGCTTGCTTTACTCCTGCATACGCTGCCGTCGGTCCGGACCCACCGATCCGTTTGCAGCAAACCAGGAGATTCCATGCGCCTTTCCCTCATTGCACTGCTTGCCGCGACCGCGCTTGCCGCGGCCGCGCCCGCGCAGGCCCAGAAGAACTACGGGCCCGGCGTCTCCGACACCGAAATCAGGATCGGCCAGACGGTGGCTTACAGCGGCCCCGCGTCAGCCTATGCGATGGTGGGGCGCATGCAGGTCGGCTACTTCAAGATGCTCAACGAGGTCCGCGGCGGCATCAACGGCCGCAAGATCACCGTGCTCTCCACGGACGATGCTTCCGCGCCTCCGAAGACAGTTGAGGCCACCCGCAAGCTGGTGGAGGGCGACGAAGTCTTCGCCATGATGAACTCGATGGGCACCGCCACTCAGACGGCGGTCCAGAAGTACCTCAATGGCAAGAAGGTGCCGCAGGTATTCATCTACGCAAGCAGTCCCAACCTCCACGACATCAAGGACTATCCCTGGACCATTCCGTTCGCCTTCTCCTTCGAGATCGAAGGGGAGATCTACGGCAAATACCTCACCGCCAAGCCGGACGCCAGGATCGGTGTGCTGTACCAGAATGACGACGTCGGCAAGTCGTATCTCAAGGGTTTCATGAAAGGCCTCGGTGACAAGTCACGCCAGGTCGTCAAGGTGATCAGCTACGAATACTCCGACCCGACCGTCGATTCCCAGGTCCTTCAGTTGCAGGCGGCAGGCGCCGACACGTTCGTCAGCTTCTCCACCAACAAGGCGCAGGCTCAGGCGCTTCGCAAGGCCGCCGCCATTGGCTGGAAGCCGATGTACTTTCTCTCCTACGTGTCGAGTTCGATCTCGGGCGTGCTTCGTCCTGCTGGCGTCGAGAACGCCGTCGGCGTCATATCGAGCGCGTGGTTCAAGAGCCCCAACGATCCCGAATGGGACAACGACAAGGCGATGCTGGCCTATCTTGCCTTCATGAAGAAATACATGCCCAACGACGATCCCGGCGACACCACCGCCGTGTACACGTACATGGGAACGCAACTCGCCGCGTTGGCTCTTGAGCGGTGCGGCAATGATTTGACGCGCGAAAACCTCATGAAACAGATCACGAGCTTCAAGGACGTGGAGCTCGGCCTGCTCCTGCCTGGCCAGCGCGTGAACCTGTCGACGACGGATTCCTATCCCGTCCGTGGCGGACGGCTGGTGCGCTTCGACGGCACGAGCTGGAAGCCCATTTCCGAATTGATCACCGTCAGCCGCTGAAGCCCCCGGTCACACGCTGCGATCCTGGAACACCATGACTGAAATCAAACTGCGTCCCCTTCTTACCCTGAAACCCCTGGCCGATTCACGCACGGTGAATCACGTTGGAGTGGTGCCTGCGGGATATGCGCGTCGCGTCGTATTCGTCACCGGTGGCAGTTTCGAAGGGGAGCGCCTGAACGGCAGCATCGTGCCGGGCGGCGGCGACTTTCTGCTGATGCGTCCGGACGGCGCCATGCACCTGGACGTGCGGCTCGTGCTGGAAACGGTCCAGGGAGAGCTGATCTACCTGACCTATGTCGGCCGCCGCCATGCTTCCCCCGAAGTCATGGCGAAGTACGTGGCTTCCGAAGCCGTGGCGCCGCAGGACGAGTATTTCAGGACGATCGTCCAGTTCGAGACCGGGGCACCGCGACTGCTTTGGCTGAACAACATCCTGGCAGTTGGAACCGGCCATCGAATCGCAAGCGGCGTGATCTATGAGATCTCCGAAATCCTCTGACGGATTCGCGTTCGGCCTGGCCAGCGGAGCTCGACCTGAATGGTTCGGATCTTGATCAATGATCAAATTCGATACCTATTTTTGGGCAGAGCCGGAATTCGTAGTCCGGCGGTCGATAGATCTGCGCCGGGCGATTGGCGCTCTCGAGCATGAGCCCGCTGACGGGCTCCACGATCGCACGCTCCCCAAGACTACGACGGAACTCGACTTGTCTAGCTTTCGCCCGAGAAGTGCTTCGCAGATCTGCTGCAGCTGGGTGAGTGTGAACTGAGGCGGTAAGCACTGTTGCCGAAGGTTCGCCATAGCCATTCTGAGTCTTTCTCGAGCAACTCGTTTAAGAACCGACGGATTGCGAGTCCGCGCGTTGCTCACCCGAAAAGCGGCATTCAGAATTAGTTGCGGACGTGCGCTGTGGCGCCGCAAGATGCTCAGCACTGCCGCCAGAAGGCGTTAGCTCAATCGCACGGTTCGAGCGTTTCGTCAACTACAGCCCGATCCGGCAATCGGCGCATCCAATCCCCCAGGGCAGGGACCTGTCCACAGAGGCATCTTGCGTCTGACCGTGCTGCGGATTCCGATGCGGGCAAAGCCGCAGACGATGGACCGGCCGTCGCACCTGTCTCGGGGCGGGGGCAACTCCAACCGCGTCGCCGCCGGCGACATTTCGAAAGGACAGACCATGCCCAACATTGCCACTCCCACCCCGGGCGCCGCGCTGCTCACGCCCCAGGACCACACGCTGCTGATGATCGATTTCCAGTCGCAGATGGCATTCGCGACGCATTCGATCGACGGCAACGCGCTGCGTACGAACGCTGCGCTGGTGGCCAACGCGGCCGCGGGCTTCAAGGTCTCGACGATTCTCACCACCGTCGCCGAGAAGAGCTTCTCCGGTCCCATGTTCGCCGAAGTACTGCAGCCGTTCCCGAGCCATCCCGTGCTCGACCGCACCAGCATGAACTCCTGGGAAGATCGCCACGTCATCGAGCAAGTGAACGCCATCGGCAAGAAGCGCATCGTGTTGGCGGGCCTGTGGACGTCGGTGTGCATCGTGGGGCCCGCGCTGTCTGCCATCGAACAGGGCCACCAGGTCTATGTCATCGCGGACGCCTGCGGCGACGTCTCCGACGAGGCCCACGATTGCGCAATGCAGCGGATGGTCCAGGCAGGCGCCCAGCCGATGACCGCGCTGCAGTACCTGCTGGAACTGCAGCGCGACTGGGCCCGCACCGAGACTTACGGGATGACTACCGGGATCGCAGCGCGCCTCGGTGGCGCCTACGGACTTGGAATCATCTACGCGAAGACGATGTTCGGCGGCCACGAAGGCTGAGGGCGGCGGCCATGAAGACGTACCTCATCACCTTGGCATTGGGGCTGCTGGTGGGGGTCATCTACGGCCTCTTCCAAGTGCGGTCGCCGGCGCCACCGGTCATTGCCCTGGTGGGCCTATTGGGGATCCTTGCCGGTGAACAGCTGCCGGCCCTCGTGAGGCAGGTCCTCGTAGGCCAGGCTACGCATCGGTCATGGTTCGCCCACCAGGTGAAGCCGCACGTGTTCGGGCCGCTGCCTTGCGCCCACCCGGCTGCGCCAGGTTCCGCTGTTGTCCGCCAACCGCAGGTCTAAGGTAGAGGCCGTGACGGTCAACGCGTCCTCGCTCTCAGCGAGCAACTGGTCGCCCCTGCGGCACCGCGTCTTCGCGGTGTTGTGGGCGGCGACTGTTGTCGGAAATGTCGGAACCTTCATGAGCGGTGTGGCGAGCGCATGGTTGGTCCTGGAACTGTCGGCGACACCGTTCGCCCTCGGGTTGATTCAGGCAGCTTCCACCCTGCCTGTACTTCTCCTGGCCATCCCCGCCGGCGTCCTCGCAGACATCCTGGACCGGCGCCGGATGTTGATTGGGATCCAGTTCTTCCTGGCCGCCGTCAGCGCGATCTTGGTGTACTTGGCGTCACGGCATGCGCTGACGGTGCCGCTGCTCGTCGCGCTGACGTTTCTCGACGGTATTGGCGCAGCCATGATGGGACCACCTTGGCAGGCAATCGTCCCAGACCTGGTAGACCGATCCGAACTTCGTGCCGCGGTCGCCCTTAACTCGCTCGGCTTCAATGTAGCTCGCGCCGCCGGGCCAGCCCTGGGCGGAGTGGTGCTTGCCGTCGCGGGTCCAGCATTGACCTACGCGGGAGATCTGGTCACCTATCCGCTTGTCCTGGCTGCGCTCTTGTGGTGGCGAGCTCCGCGGCAATCCGCAGATCCCTTGCGGGAGCACTTTTGGGGCGGGCTCCGCGCCGGGATCCGCTTTGCAATCGCAAGCCCGCAGATACGCGCAGTGCTGGGCCGTTGTTCGCTATTCTTTACTTTGGCCAGCGTGGCCTGGGCTCTGTTGCCTCTGGTCGCACGCAAGTTGCTGGGCGGTGGTCCGGGCTTCTACGGGCTGATGCTTGGTGCGGCGGGTGCAGGTGCGATTGCTGGCGCGGTCATCCTACCCCTCCTGCGTGCGCGGCTGAGCGTAGAACGGGTGGTGCTGGTGGCGAGTGCGGGTCTTGCCATCGTTCTCGCGGCTCTCGGCACTGCTCCACCGAAATGGTTGGCGCTGATTCTGATGCTGCTCGTGGGGATCTGCTGGATCGCGGTTCTGACCACCCTCAATGCCACGACGCAAGCCGTGCTTGCGCCTTGGGTTCGTGGGCGAGGACTGGCCATCTATCTCACTGTCTTCAATGCGGCCATGACGGTCGGCAGTCTCGCATGGGGCGCCGTTGCGGAATTCACCGGGGTCGCAAGCACGCTCTGGATCAGTTCGGGGCTGCTCCTGGCGAGCGCACTCCTGGCGCCAGGATTGCCCCTCCCACGAGGCGATCTCGACCTGCAACCCGCCAATCACTGGCCGGAACCTTCGCATCTGGAAGCGGACGAAAGCACCGAGGGGCCGGTGATGGTGCAGGTCGAGTACTGCGTCGCGTCCGCGATCCGCGTGAGGTTTCTTTCGCTGATCCACGAACTAGGCCGATCCCGCAAGCGAGACGGCGCCTATGACTGGGGCGTGGCAGCCGACCCGGCGCATCCAGAGATCATCGTGGAGTGGTTTCGTGTTGCGTCTTGGAACGAACACCTGCGGCAGCACCGGCGGGTTTCCGCGGCTGATGCGGCGCTCCAGGCGCGCGTCCTGGCCTGCCATTCGGGCTCGAGGCCACCGCTCGTGCGGCACCTTATTTCGGTTCCCCTGGCCTCTCCTTCCGTGGGGGCGCAACCTGACCTTCCGGGCGAGGCGAAACGGCTTGCGGGAGACCAGACTTGACAGGGCCAGGTCACACCTTTCTGGCCCCGGGGCAGGAAGTCAACCGCTGACACACAGGAGGTCATCATGCTCGGACTCACCGCACTTGGAACGCTTCACACGGGCATCAGCATGGTCGCGCTGCTGGCTGGATCGGGCGCCCTGCTCCGCAACGGCGTCATTCGTGTCGAGGACCGACTTGGTCACATCTACGTCTGGGCGACGGTGCTGACCTGCATCACCGGCTTGGGCATCTTCCAGCATGGCGGCTTCGGCAAGCCGCACGCCCTCGGGCTGTTGACCCTTGCGACGCTCGGCCTCGCCGTGTGGCCAGCGGGCAGCCGCGTATTCGGCCCGCGTTGGCGCTACGTCGTGATCGTAAGCTACACCCTTACGCTCTTCTTTCACATGATTCCCGGCCTCACGGAGACCTTCACGCGTCTTCCGTCGTCCTCACCTTTGTTCACTGGCCCGGATGATGCGGCGTTGCAGAGTGCGTTGGCCGTGATGTTTGCGATCTTCCTGGCAGGGATTTGCTGGCAGATCTACCGGGCCCGCCAAATCCATGTACGGGGGATTGAGCAGAAGTGACGATTCAGTGCTGCGGCCATTGCCGTGAAGGCCAAGATTTGCGTGCACCCGCGGCGCTAACACGCCCGGCTACGCTCCTCTCCTCCCAACCTCTTGCCGGGAGTGGCTGCGGGTGCACCTTTCTCATCGGCGGGCGAGCGTCGTCCAACCAGGCGTTGGGACTCGCGAGCCACTGCGCCACCTCCCCCGCGTCGAGGACTCCGCACAGTTCCTCGAAAACCCCCTCCCCATCCCTCGGTTCGACGTCGACTGTGCTGGTGCGTAGGTAGGCCATCCCGGTTTGCCTCAGAAAAAATCGCGTACGCGCGGCGCGGCGA
>JAQGMU010000495.1 GCA_028292195.1 Ramlibacter sp.
CGAGTTCATCGAGGTCGAGCGCGAACAGGGCCTGGTGCCACCAGTTGTGCGTGACCATGAAGGAGTTGAGTCCGGTCCAGGTCGAACTCACGTCCTGCAGGAATTCGTGCCCCTCGCACAGCCGTCCCTGCGTGAGCATCACGTGCGCCAGCGCGTGATGCGCCCAGGGCTCCTTGCGCCGCAGCGCGATCGCATGCCGTGCCGCCGCCTCGGCCTCTTCCAGGAAGTGGCATTGCTCCCAGCCGAAGGCCAGCATGCCGTGCAGGTAGGCCACGTCGCCGGCGGCGGGCAGGGCCGCCAGCGCCACGCGCAACATGCCCGGCGCGTCGCCGCGATTGAACAGGTGGTAGTGGGCCAGCTTCAGCGAGACCAGGTCGCGCGGGAATTCGCGTGCCTGTTCCTCGTGCAGGGCGATGGCCCAGGGAATGTCGCCGGCCACCCAGGCAGCGACGGCGGTGACGAAGCGCTGCTCGCGCGCTGTGGTGCGGCCCGCGGCGCGCATGGCGCGCTCGATGAATGGCCGCGCGTTGGCCGGCGCGTCGCCGGTCTCCGCGAACATGTGCAGCGCCGCGCAGTACGCCTGCACGATGGGGCTGGCGTCGTCCCGCGCCTGCAGGATGTTCGCCGCCCGCGCCTCGCTGGCGATGAAGCCCTCGACGAAGTCGTTCAGCGGCGCCAGCGCCTCCTGCGAATCCAGCGTCAGCCGGTTGCCGAGCGCATCAGTCGACATGGTGCAGCGCTTCCGAGGGCGGCTGCGGCCACGGCCGCTGCTCTTCCCGGACCAGCTCGAAGGCGCGTGCGACCTGCAGCACCCCGAGGTCGTCGAAGCGTTTGCCGGCGATCTGCAGGCCGATCGGCAGCCCCCTGGACGTGTAGCCGCAGTTGACGGAGGCGGCCGGCTGCTCCGACATGTTGAACGGCACGGTGAAGCCGATGTGCTCCAGCGGCCGCAGCGGGTCGTTGGTGGGCGAGGGCAGTTCGGCCGGCGGCGCCGGCATCGGCGACACCGGCGACAGCACGTAGTCGAAAGGCCGGCAGGCGTTCACCGCGGCCAGCCGCGTCAGGTGGAACTGGTGCTGGGCGCGAAACACCGCCTCGCCCGTCATGCCGGCCGCGCTGTCGGCCCACTGCTGGATGTAGGGCAGCACCAGCGCCTTGGTCTCGGGCGGCAGCGCGCGCATGTCGATGTGCGAGCGCATGCGCCAGAAGTGGTCCATGCCATCGAGCATGGCCTGCGTCATGAACGGCTGCAGCGGCGTTACCACCGCACCGGCCCGCTCGAACAGGGCTGCGGCGCGCTTGATGGCGGCCTTCACCTCGGGTTCCACCGCCAGCCCGCAGCCGGCTTCCAGCAGCAGGCCGATGCGCAGCCCGCGCAGCTTCTCCGCGCCGGCATCGAAGGCGGACCAGGCGATGTCCTGCTGCGGCAGGTTCATGCTGTCGCGGTCGTCCGGCCGCGCCAGCACGTCCATGAACAGCGCGGCGTCGGCCACGGTGCGCGTCATCGGGCCGGCGGCCCGGCCCATGTAGGGCGGGTCGATCGGGATGCGGCCCAGGCTGGGCTTGAGCGTGAAGATGCCGCACCAGCCGGCCGGCAGGCGCAGCGAGCCGCCGATGTCGGTGCCGATGTGCAGCGGCCCGTAACCGGCCGCCGCGGCGGACCCGGCGCCGGCGCTGGAACCGCCCGGCGTGCGGCTGCGGTCCCACGGATTGCGGGCCAGCTTGTGGTAACTGGAAAGTCCCGAGGACAGCATGCCGTAGTCCGGCATCGTGGTCTTGGCCAGCACCACGCCGCCGTGCTCGCGCACGCGCGCGGCCGGGGGGGCGTCGGCCGCCGCGGGAGTGAGCGCGCTGGCGGCCGTGCCCAGCGGCGTCGGGTCGCCCACTGTGGCGATGTTGTCCTTGATGGTGACGGGCACGCCGTCGATCAGGCCGAGCGGCTGGCCGCGCAGCCAGCGCTGTTCGCTGGCGCGGGCCTGCTCCATCACCTGCTCGGGCTTCAGCAGGAACAGCGCCTGCAGGTGGTGTTCCCAGCGTTCGACGTGGCCGAGGACGCTGCGCGCCACTTCGACGGGGGAGAACTCGCGGCGGCGGTAGCCCGCCACCATGTCGGCCGCGCCGAGTTCGTGCAGCGCGGTCGGTAACTGCTTGGTCATAGACGCCGCATCAGCCCCACGACAGGGCCGACAGGTCGTTGACGAAGATCGGCATGTCCTTCCACAGGCCCTTGACGTTCTTGTTGGCCACGGTCACCCATTGCGGCTGGTACAGGAAGGCGTGCACGCTTTCGTCGGCCAGCTGCTTCTGGATGTCGCCCAGCAGCTTGTTGCGGTCCTTCGCGTTGGCCGTGGTCTTGTACTTGCCGTACAGGTCGTTGAACTTGGTGGAGGTGTAGTTCCAGTAGTAGTCCGGCTTGGCGAAGTTGCCCAGGTCGAAGGGCTCGACGTGCGAGATGATCGTCATGTCGTAGTTGTGCGCGCCGCCATAGGTGTTGGACAGCCATTGCGCCCACTCCACGTTCTGCAGCTTGGCATTGATGCCGACCTTGGCCAGCTGCGAGGCGATCACCTCGCCGCCCTGGCGCGCATACGGCGGCGGCGGCAGCGTGATGGTGACTTCCAGCGGCGTGGTGACGCCGGCTTCCTTCAGCAGCGCCCTGGCCTTTTCGGGGTTGTAGGCATTGATGCCGGTGGTGTCGACGTAGCCGGGCGCGCTGGGCGGGTAGTGGCTGCCGATGGGCGCGCCGTAGCCGTCACCGGCGCCCTGGATCACGGCCTTGCGGTCGATCGCCATCGCCACCGCGCGGCGCACGCGCACGTCGTCGAAGGGCTTCTTCTTGTTGTTGATGGCGAGGATAGTCTTGGCGCGCGAGCCCGACACCACCACCTGGAACCTGGAGTTGCCCTTGAACTGCTCCACGCTGCGCGGCGTCACGCGCGGGAAGGCGTCGACGTCGCCGGCCAGCAGCGCCGCGACCTGGGCCGCCGGGTCGGCGATGAAGCGGAAGGTGGCCTTCTTGAGCTTGATGGCGGACGCGTTGCGGTAGCCGTCCCACTTGGCCAGCGAGATGGACGAGCCCTTGACCCAGTTTTCCAGCTGGAACGGGCCGGTGCCCACCGGCTTGGTCATATTGGTGTCGGCGCTCTTCGGCTCGACGATGATCGCCGTGGCCTGCCCCAGCAGGAAGGGGAAGTCCGGGTCGATTTCCTTGGTGAGGATCACCACGGTGTGGTCGTCCACGACGCTGGTCGTCATGTTGGCGAAGGTGCGCTTGTCCTTGTTGGTGCTCTTCTCGCCGCCGGCGCGGTCGAACGAGAACTTGACGGCCTGGGCGTTGAACGGCTCGCCGTTCTGGAACTTGACGCCGCGGCGCAGCCTGAAGGTGTAGGTGGTGAGGTCGGGCGAGACCTCCCAGCCCTCGGCCAGCAGCGGCGTGACCGAGCCGTCCGGGTTGATCTTGGTCAGCGTCTCGTAGATGTTGTACAGGGTCACTTCGGCGATCGACGAGGCGGCGCCGCCGGTGGGGTCGAGGCCCGGGCTGGGCTCCAGCGCCATGGCCAGCACGATGGCGTCCTTGCGGTTCTGCGCCAGCGCCCCCAGGGGCAGGGTGGCGATGGCGGCAAGGGATGCTGAATGCGTGAGCACGCTGCGGCGTTTGATCATGGCTGGACTCCGTGACGACTTGGAAAGGATGGGTCGGAAATTTCATCATCCCCGACATTGGCGGGGCGATGCAAGAGGGATGACGCCGGGTTGTCAGCCGGCTGTACGCAAAGCCGCGCCCGGCTCCGCCTCGGGCACGGCGGCGAGCAGGGTGCGGGTGTAGGGGTGTTCGGCGGCGGTGAACAGGCGCTCCGGCGGCCCCTGTTCGACGATGCGGCCCTGCCAGAGCACGGCGACGTCCTCGCACAGGTGGTGCACCACGGCCAGGTCATGGCTGATCAGCATGTAGGTGATGCCGAATTCGGCCTGCAGGTCCTGCATCAGGTTCAGCACCTGCGCCTGCACCGAGACGTCGAGCGCGCTGACCGGTTCGTCGGCGACGATCAGGCGGGGGCGGGTCACGAGCGCGCGGGCAATGGCGACGCGCTGGCGCTGGCCGCCGGAAAACTCGTGCGGGTACTTGCCCAGGTCGTTGCTGCGCAGGCCGACGGCCTCCAGCGCCTCGGACGCCCGCTTGCGCTGGTCGGCGCGGGTGATGCCGCCCTGCGCGCTGAGCGGCTCGCTGACGATGCGCTCCACGGTCTGGCGCGGATCCAGCGAGCCATAGGGGTCCTGGAACACCATCTGGAAGTCGCGGCGGGCCTCGCGCAGTTCCTCCCGCGGCAGCGCGTGCAGGTCGCGCCCCAGCATGCGCACCCGGCCGGAGGTGGGCTTGTCCAGCGCCATCACCAGCCGCGCCAGCGTGGACTTGCCGGAGCCCGATTCGCCGACGATGCCCAGGCTGCGGCCGGCGTGGATGGTGAAGCTGACGCCGTTCAAGGCGTGCACCTTGCCGGGCGGCTGGAACAGCTTTTCGCGCGGCAGCGTGTACTCGCGCACCAGGTTCTCGACCTGCAGCAGCGGTTCGCTCATGCCACGGCCCTCAATTCCCCGGCGGCCGCTACCGCGTCCAGGCGGATGCAGCGCACGACGTGGCCGGGCTCGACCTCGATCGCCGGTGGAACCGTCACATGGCAGTCGGGGATGGTGAAGCTGCAGCGCCCGGCGAACGGACAGCCCGCCGGCAGGTCCACCAGCTCCGGCACGGTGCCGGGAATGGTCGCCAGCCGCCGGCCCCGCGCCGAATGCAGCCCCGGCCGCGCCGCGAACAGCCCC
>JAQGMU010000524.1 GCA_028292195.1 Ramlibacter sp.
CAGCTCACGCGGCTCGACGATCGCACGCGCGACCGCCAGCATCTGCTTTTGCCCGCCCGACAGCTTGCCCGCCGGGTGGTTCCAGAATTTCTCCACCGCGGGGAACAGCGAGAAGATCCATTTCAGGCGCTGCTCATCGACCTGGCCGATGTTCCTGGCCCAGCGGGCCGCGAGCAGCATGTTCTCCTTCACCGTGAGGTCGGAGAAGATGCCCATGTTCTCGGGCACGTAGGCCACGTTCATCGAAGCGATCAGCGGCGTCGGCATGGCCGTGATGTCCCGGCCGTTGAAGTGGATGCGGCCCTGGGACGCCCGCCACAGGCCCATGATGGTCCGCAGCGTGGTGGTCTTGCCGGCGCCGTTGCGGCCCAGCAGCAGGGTCAGCTGGCCGCGCGGCACCGCGAGGTCCACGCCGTGCAGGATGTGATAGGCCCCGATGTGGGTGTGCACGCCCTCGAGCGTCAGAAGATTTGGGCTCATGGCTGCTCGCTCCTTCCCCTTCGAGGGGGCGTCGCATCTTGCGTGGAGGCGTCCTGGGGCGCGAGCCCCAGGTAAGCTTCTTGCACGACTGGCGATGCGATCACCTCCGCCGGCGCCCCGTCGGCGACCAGCGTGCCGTTGTGCAGCACGACGATGCGGTCGGCCAGCTCGCGCACCACGTCCATCTTGTGCTCCACCAGCAGGATGGTTTTGGTGGGGTCGTCCTTCAGCTTGCGGATCAGGTTCAGGATCACCGGCGCCTCGGCGGCGTTCATGCCCGCCGTCGGCTCGTCGAACATGAACACCTGCGGCTCCAGCGCCATCAGCAGCGCCACTTCCAGCTTGCGCTGGTCGCCGTGCGGCAGGTTGGCGACCAGCTCGTGCTCCTTGTCCTTCATCGCGACTTCCGTGAGGATCGCGTCGGCACGCCGTGTCAGGGCCGTGTGGTCGCTCCAGATGCTCCACAGGTTCAGGCCGCGGCGGTGCGGGCCTTCCCGCGTGGCCTGCACCGCCAGCCGCACGTTCTCCAGCACCGTGAGGCGCGGGAACAGGTTGGTGAGCTGGAACGCGCGGCCCAGGCCGGCGCGGGTGCGCTGGGAGGGACTCTCGTTCGACAGGTCGCGCCCGCCCAGCGACACCGTGCCGGCGCTGGCCTTCAGCTGGCCCGAGATCAGGTTGAAGTAGGTCGTCTTGCCGGCCCCGTTCGGGCCCACGATCGCGGTCAGCGTCCCCGGCTCGAAGGAGCAGGTGACGCCGTTGACCGCGACGTGGCCGCCGAAGCGGATCGTCAGGTCCTTGGTGGCGAGTTGGCTCATGGTGTTTTCGGGATGAACGAAGCCTGCGCCCTCGCGAAAGCAGGGCGAGCGCCACTCAGGGGACAGGGACCCAGGGACGAGGCGGCGACCGCCGCCTCGCCGGCGCCGCCTACCGCTTGTTGCGGATCGGGACGTCCATTTCTTCCGGCTTGATCTCGTGAACCAGTTCCGGCACACCCCAGGCGAAGGCCGGGTCGACCTTGATCTTGAAGTGGTACATGCTTTGCATCGCCTGGTGGTCTTCCTTGCGGAAGGTCATCCTGCCCTTGGGCGTGTCGAAGCTCATGCCTTCCATGGCGGGAATGAGCTTGCCGGCACTGGCGTCGCCGCCGGTCTTCTTGAGCGCGGTGACGATGGCCATCGCGGCCGAGAAGCCGCCGGCGGTGAAGAAGTCCGGCGGGGTCTTGAACTGCTTGTAGTGCTGCGCGACCATCGCCTCGTTCACCGGGTTTTTCGGGATGCCGAAGTAGTAGTAGGTGGCGCCTTCCATGCCTGGGAACTGCTTGTACGAAGCCATGGCCGGCAGGATGTTGCCGCCGGTGGCGATCTCGATGCCGTAGCGCTTCAGGTCCAGGTCGGCGATCTTGAACGGATTGCCGGCGCCGGCCCAGATGACCCAGATCACCTTGCGGCCCGGCTGGTCCTTGAGCTTGTCGATGATGCGCTGGGCGCCGGCGGTGAAGTCGGTGGTGTTGGCCGGCAGGTATTCCTCGTGGACGATCTTGGCCTTGTGGATGGATTCCTTGAAGGCCTTCACGCCGTCACGGCCGAAGGCGTAGTCCTGGCCGAGGGTGGCGATCACGGTGCCCGGCTTGTCGAGCGCGACCGCGTTGGAGATCGCGTCCTGCGAGCTGTTGCGGCCGGTGCGGAAGATGTACTTGTTCCACTTGTCGCCGGTGATCGAGTCGGCCACGGCGGGCTCGACCAGCAGCACCTTCTTGTACTCCTCGGCCACGGGCAGCATGGCCAGCGCGACACCGGAGGAGCTCGGGCCGATGGCGACGTCGGCCTTGTCGTCGGAGTAGGCGGTGGCCAGCAGGGACTTGCCGAGGTCCGGCTTGCCCTGGTCGTCCTTCTCGATCAGGACGATCTTCCTGCCGTTGACCATCATCGTGCCGCCGGTGGCGTAGTCCAGCCCCATCATCAGCCCGGTCTGGGTCTGCTTGCCGTAGGCCTCCAGCGGGCCGGTGCGGCTGTAGACGTGGGCGATGCGGATTTCCTTGGACTGGGCCCAGAGGTTGGGCGTGGCGAGCGTGGCGACGGCCGTGAGGGCGGCCGCGACCCAATTGCGACGATGCATTGTTGTCTCCTGTCTTGGTGAATTCGAAATACCGGGGGCGTCATTGCACGCCCCGTGCCAGCGGCCAAGTCCTTGATTCATATGGATCCAAAGACCCTGCCTGGCTCAGCTGTCTGAAGATCGTACAGGGTCGGCTGCCTGGAAATCAGACAATTGCCTGGATTTCAGGCAACCAATTCCAGCCGTTCGTAGAGCTTGGCGCGCGAGATCCCCAGCAGCCTGGCGGCCGCCACCTTGTTGCCGCCGGTGGCTTCCAGGGCGGCCTGGATCGCCTGCCGCTCCACTTCGGCCACCTGCTGCGCCAGGGGTCGCAGCGCCTGCCGCGTGCTTGCGATTGCCTGCAGCGGCTGCGGCGCCGGCGGCATGCGCTCGATGCCGGCGTCCTGCAGCACCCGGACCAGCTGCTTTTCCTCGATGTGCTGGCTGTCGCTGCGCATGGCGGCCTGCTCCAGCACGTTGCGCAGCTCGCGCGTGTTGCCGCGCCAGTTCTGCGCCGACAGCAGCGCCACCGCCTCGGGGCCCAGCTCGAACGGCGCCGTTCCATTGCGCATGGCGATGTCCTCCACCAGCACCTCCGCCAGCGCCGCGATGTCGGCGCGGCGCTCGCGCAGCGGCGGCACCTTGATCGGCAGCACGTTCAGGCGGTAGTACAGGTCTTCGCGGAACTTGCCTTCGCGCACCAGCGCACCCAGGTCGCGCGAGGTGGCGGCGATCACGCGGGCGTCGAAGGGAATCACCTTGTTGGAGCCGAGCGGCTCGATCTCGCCTTCCTGCAGCGCCCGCAGCAGCTTGGGCTGCAGCGCCAGCGGCATGTCGCCGATCTCGTCGAGGAACAGCGTGCCGCCGTCGGCCAGCTTGAACTTGCCCTCGCGGCCCTTGCGGTCGGCGCCGGTGTAGGCGCCGGGCGCCACGCCGAAGAACTCGGCTTCCAGCAGCGTGTCGGGCACGGCGGCGATGTTGATGCTGACGAAGTGGCCGCGCGACCGGGCCGAGGCCGCGTGGATGGCGTGCGCCAGCAGTTCCTTGCCGGTGCCGGTTTCACCGAGCAGCAGCACCGGGCTGGACGATTGCGCCGCGCGCCGCGCATTGCGCTTCACTTCGACGGCGGCGGGGCTGGTGCCGACGAAGCTGGCCAGGGTGTGCTTGCTGCGCCGCTGGGTGGCCAGCTCGCGGCGGGCGTCGTCCAGGTCGCGCTGCAGGTTGGCGAACTTCTGGATCAGGGGCTGCAGCGTGGTCTCGGGGTGGTCGAACAGCACGATGCCCAGCGCGCCGATCACGTTGCCGGCCTCGTCGCGCAGCGGAATGCGGCTGACGACGAAGGTGCCGGCCTTGTTGGACAGCAGGTCGATGAGGATGGGCTTGCCGGTGCGGATGACGCGGTCCATCTGCGTGTTCTGCACCACCTCGCCCACCGGATGGCCGACGAAATCTTCGACGCGCGCGAAACCCAAGGCGGGCAGGAAGCGCTTGTACTGGTCGTTGATCCACACCACCCGCCCATCGCGGTCGACCAGCAGCATGCCCTCGCTGGCATTGGCGAACAGGTCGACCATCGACCGCGCGGCCAGCTCCAGGATGCTCTGGCCGTCACGCGGCAGGGTATCGTCGGCTTGCATCGCGCGATCCTAACCTGTGCCCCGGCAGCCGAATCCGGGTTTGTCCCAGGATGCCGGGCCGCCGCTGACAGCCAATCGACAGTTCGCAGGGTCAGCATCCTCCGTACAACCTACTGGAGACATGCCATGCGCCGA
>JAQGMU010000527.1 GCA_028292195.1 Ramlibacter sp.
TCTACCACTTCTGCTTCCGCGTCAGCGAGGCCGAGTTCGATGCGATCCTGGCGCGCATCGAGGCCGAGGACATTCCGTATCGCAGCGGCGTCAGCGGGCCGGACGACAGGCGCATCAATACCGAGTACGGCGGGCGGATGATCTACTGGAACGAGCCGGATGGGCACCAGTGGGAGATGCTGACGGTGAGTTACGCGCGGCAGCCGAAGGGGTGACCGGCGACGCAGCCGCGGCGAACCGCGGCCCCCGCGTCAGGCCAGCGAGCGCCGCAGGTTGTCCCGCGCCCGCGCCTCCAACGCATCGTGGAAGACGTCCGTCAGGTAGATGCGATCCCGCTCCAGGAAGCCCCGCAGCACCCGCGCCCGCCCGGCGCGAAACTCCGCTTCCGGCACGTGCGCGTACTCGGCGCGGACCTGCCGCTCGTACTCGGCGAAGCGCCCCGGCGCGGCGGCCAGGATGGCCAGGTCGATGTCCAGCAGCAGCGCCGCATCGGCGTCGTCCGCCTGTGCTTCATGCGACCGGGTCGCCAGCACCAGCGCCGCCACCCGCTCCGCCGCTTCCGCGCCGCAGCCCGCGGCCAGCACGCTGGCGCGGGCCCAGTCGGCGCTGCGCTCTTCGTTGTCCTTGCGCTGCGGGTCGTAGACGGCGTCGTGGAACCACAGCGCCAGTTCCACTTCCGCGGGACGGTGCGCCAGCATGGCGGCGGCGTCGAACTGCGCCAGGCATTCGCGCAAGTGCTGCAGCGTGTGGTAGTGGCGCTGCCGCTCGCTGTAGGCGGCCACCAGCTGGTTCATCAGCCCGCCGTTGACGACGGTGGCGCCCAGCTCGCCCCACAGGCGCTGCCAGGACGCGAGGGTCACGTTCACGAAGTCTGCCTCGACTGCCGCGCCAGCGCTTCCTTCACTTCGCGGCCCAGCTCGATCACCGCCATCGCGTAGTAGCTGGACCAGTTGTAGCGCGTGATCACGTAGAAGTTCTCGGTGCCGGCCAGGTAAGTGGGCGCGGCGTCGCCGTTCTGCAGCTCGATCAGGGCCAGCGGCCCCTTGTGTTCCAGCGCCAGGCCCTCCAGCAGCGCGCCCTTGGCCTGGAAGGCGGCGACGGTGAAGGTGGGCAGGATGTCGGGGGCGAGCAGGGCGTCGAGGTCCAGCTTGTCCGTGGCCAGGCGCACCGGGTAATGCGTGGGCATGCCGGTGTTCCAGCCATAGCCCTTGAAGTAGTTGGCCACCGAGCCGATCACGTCGTCGGGGCTGTTGGTGAGGTCGATGGTCTTGTCGCCGTCGTAGTCCACGCCCCAGCGCGCCAGGCTGCTGGGCATGAACTGCGGCATCCCCATCGCGCCCGCATAGCTGCCGCGCGGCTTCAAGGGGCTGGTGCGCCGCGCCTGGTGGTAGGCCAGGAATTGCTCGAGCTCGCCGCGGAAGTAGGCGCTGCGCTCGGCCGCGCGCGGGTGGTTCCCGGGGAAATCGAAGGCCAGCGTGGCCAGTGCATCCAGCACGCGGAAGGTGCCCAGCTGCTGGCCGTAGATGGTTTCCACGCCGACGATGCCGACGATGATCTCGGCCGGCACGCCGAACTCCTGCTCGGCCCGCTCCAGCGTCGCCCGGTTGGCCTGCCAGAAGCGCACGCCGGCGCTGATGCGGGTGGCGTCGATGAAGCGGCTGCGGTAGACGCCCCAGTTCTTGGGTTGGCCGCTGGGCCCCGGCTGCATCAGCTGCGCGACCACGGGCAGCTTCTGCGCCTGCCCCACGATCTTGCGCAGCAAGTCGCCATCCAGGCCGCGCTTGACGGCCATCTCGTCGGCGAATTGCATCGCTTCCGCGCTGTCGGCGTAGGGCGTGCCCTGCCGCTCGGGCGCCGCGCGCGCCTTGCGCGGCTGGGCCTTGGCCCGCTGGATGGCATCGGTGCCGGGGGCGGCAAGCACTGGCGCCGGCGGCCAGAGGGCGCAAGCGAGGGCAAGGAGCAGGGGAATCGATCGGAGCATCAGGTATTGGGCCACGGCAGTTGCTGGAATTGGCGCCGCAGCGCGTTCAGGGTCGCCCCGGACGCGCGCGCATACCGCTGCGCTTCCAGCCGGAGCAGCCAATCCGCCAATCCTCGCGCATCCGGGCCGAACCGTGTGGTGACAAGATTCGCGATCTGGCGCGGCGGCGTGGTCGGCCCCACCTCCAGGCCGGCCGCGCGCAGGCGCTTGCGGGCCCGCGCCAGCAGGCGCAGCCAGGGATCGTGCTGCAGCCGGTCCCACCAGGTCCAGGCGGCGCCGGCCAGCGCCAGCGTGACGATGATCCCGAGCAGCAGGTAGCTCAGGTCTTCCCAGCTCGGCGACTGGAAGCCCAGTTCCTTCAGCAGGTTCAGCTGGCGGCTCTGGGTGTAGTTCAGGATCCACTGGTTCCAGCCGTTGTTCATGGCCTCCCACGCCGCCCGCAGCGACGCCGAGAGGTTCGGGGTGACGGTGTCCATCGCCGCGGCCAGCGCGCCGCGCGCCGGCGACAGGCGCTGGAAGGTGCCGGTGCGGCCCGGCGCCACCGCCGACGTCGGGTCCACCCGCACCCAGCCGCGGCCTTCCAGGAACACCTCGGCCCAGGCGTGCGCGTCGCTCTGCCGCACGATCCAGTAGCCGTCGACGCTGTTGACCTGGCCGCCCTGGTAGCCGGTGACGATGCGCGAGGGGATGCCCATGGCGCGCAGCAGCACCACGAAGGAGGAGGCGATGTGTTCGCAGAACCCTTCCTTCCGGTCGAACCAGAATTCGTCGGCGGTGTGCTCGCCGTAGACACCGGGTTCCAGCGTGTAGGTGTAGCCGCCGGTGCGCAGCCGCTCCAGCACCGCGCGTACCAGCGCCGCCGGTTCGGCGCCGGGGCGTTCGCGCAGCATGGTTGCAGCCAGTTCCAGCGTGCGCGGATTCGAGCCGGGCGGCAGCTGGCTGTATTCCGGCAGCACCGCCTGGCGCCGCTGCGGCCCGTAGCGGAAGTCGACGTAGCCCTGCGCCCGGTAGCGCAGCAGGTCCACCACCGGCCGTGCGGAGATCCACTGCAGGTCGCTGGTCATCGCCGCTTCGAGCCCCGGCGCCTGCGGTGGCCGCACGGCGGCATCGAGCGTCAGCAGCCACGGCCGGTTGTTCGGCTCCAGCGTCAGCTCGTAGGCCACCGGCGTGCCGGCCACCATCAGGTTGGGGTTCTCCAGCCGCGGCGGCGGGAAGCGCGACATCAGCCGCGGCAGCAGCGGCCGCCACTCGCGGCCGTCGAAATCGGAGAACACCGGGCCGCGGAAGTACAGGAATTCCTGCGGCGGCGGGTTGCCTTCCCACTTCACGCGAAAGGCGATGCTGTCGTCCAGCGCCAGCGCGGCCAGGTTGCCCACCTGCATCTGCGACGACAGGCCGCTGCGGCCGGTCATGGCATCGCCGGGGATGCCCCACAACGGCGCGAAGCGCGGGAACAGCACGAACAGCACCACCATCACCGGCGCGCCCACCAGCGCCATCCAGCCGGCGATGCGGGCCGCCTCGGCCAGCGGCGGCCGGCCCACCGGCATGTGCGCGTTGACCAGCGCCGTCAGCAGTCCCAGCAGCGCCAGCAGCATGGCGGCGGCCACGGGCAGCGACTGCGAGAAGAAGAAGTTGGTGAGCATCGTGAAGAAGCTCAGGAAGAAGATGACGAAGGCGTCGCGCCGTGCCCGCAACTCCAGTGTCTTCAGCGCCAACAGCACCACGATCAGCGTCACGCCGGCGTCGCGCCCCAGCAGCGTGCGATGCGTCATCCAGGTGGCGACCAGCGTGATGGCCAGCAGCGACAGCAGCCACCAGCGCCCCGGCAGCGGCTTGCCCTGCACGGCGAGCGTGCCGCGCCACAGCAGCATGCCCGCTGCCAGCAGCGAGCACCACCAGGGCAGGTTGGGGATGTGCGGCACCAGCACCCAGCCGATCACCAGCAGCAGGAACAGCGTGTCGCGCGCATCGCGCGGCAGCGCGGCCAGGCGCAGGCGCAAGGTCAGCACAGGGCCAGCGCCTCCAGGCAGCGGCGCTTCTGCGCCTCGCCGTTGCCGGGCGCGATCTGCTGGCCGGGCAGCCGCAGGCCGTAGTCCTGGCCCAGCTTGTCGGCCTGCAGCACCCAGGCCGCCAGGCGCGACAGCCTGGCCTCGCGGTCCGCATGGCCGGCTCCGGCGAAGTCCAGCCACAGCTCGTAGCGCTGCGCCTGCATGGTGTCGCGGCTCACCAGCTCGTCGGACTTGGCCGCCTTCTTCCACACCACCAGCTTCAACGGGTCGCCGCGCCGATAGGCCCGCACGCCCTCGAACTCGCCGGTGTTCTGCACCCGCGCCTGGGCGGCGCCGCCGGAGCGCGGTTCACCCTGCGGCAGCGGCGGCGGATGCAGTTCCGGCGCCGGGTACACCAGCACCTGCGCCGCCGGCCGCCAGACCGTCCAGACGCGGAAGGTGCCGAGCGGAAAGCGCGTCTCCGCCGTCAGCGGCGGCACGCGGTGCAGCCCGCGCTGCACCGGCTGGAACGCGACCTGCACCGTGCAGCTGCCCTGGGACGGCACGTCGGTCCAGGTCCAGTGGTCTTCGTGGGTGGCGTCCAGCACGGCCAGGCCGATGCTGTGGCGCACCTGCTTGCGGGCGTTGCTCAGGACCACCGACAGCGTCGCGCTGGCGCCCGCGAACTGCGGCGGCGGCGGCAGCAGGTTGAGCGTGAGTCCGCGCAGCGTCGCGTGGCACACGTGCATGCCGACGACCGCGCTGCCGGCCAGCAGGAAGGTCAGCAGGTAACCCAGGTTCAGCTGGTAGTTGATCGAGGCGACCAGCAGCACCAGCAAGGTCAGGCCCAGCATGAAGCCGGGCCGCGTCGGCAGGATGTAGACGTTGCGCTGGGTCAGCGTGTAGGTATCGGCCAGCGGCAGCCGGGCCTGCCACCACTGGCGGAACTTTCGCCGTGCGAACACGAACGGGTTGAGCGTCGAGCGGTGGGCGTCGAGCATGGAAGTGCCTCGCTCAACGCCGAAGGCTGAACGCTCGACGGCCTTCATGGCAGCGCCACTTCCTCCAGCATCGCCCGTACCTGCTCGATCGGGCCGCGGCCGGCGTCGCCCACCGGGATCAGCCGGTGCGCCACGGTCTGCGGAAAGATGGACTGCACGTCGTCCGGCGCCACGTAGTCGCGGCCCGAAAGCAGGGCCTGCGCCTTGGCCGCGCGGATCACGGCGATGCCGGCGCGCGGGCTGAGCCCCTGCAGGAACCAGCGGCCGGAGCGGCTGGCGGCCACCAGGTCCTGCACGTAGTCCAGCAGCGGGTCGGCCGCGTGGATGTCCATCACCTGCTGCTGCAGCACCTGCAGCTCGATCGGCGACAGCGTGTTGCCCAGGTGCTCCACCATGTCGCGCCGGTCGGCGCCGGTGTACAGGGCGCGCTCCGCCGCGCGGTCCGGGTAGCCGAGCGAGATGCGCATCAGGAACCGATCCAGCTGCGACTCGGGCAGGTCGAAGGTGCCGAGCTGGTCGTGCGGGTTCTGGGTGGCGATGACGAAGAAGGGCGAGGGCAGCGCGCGGGTCTCGCCTTCCACCGTCACCTGCTTTTCCTCCATCGCCTCCAGCAGCGCGCTCTGCGTCTTCGGGCTGGCGCGGTTGATCTCGTCGGCCAGCAGCACCTGGGCGAACACCGGGCCGGGATGGAAGATGAAGCTTTCCTTGCCGCGGTCGTAGATCGAAACGCCGGACAGGTCGCTGGGCATCAGGTCCGCGGTGAACTGCACGCGCGAGAAGTGCAGCCCGAAGGCGCGGGCCAGCGCGTGGGCCAGGGTGGTCTTGCCCACGCCCGGCACATCCTCGATCAGCAGGTGCCCGCCCGCCAGCAGGCAGGCCACGCAGTCACGCACCTGGGAGGGCTTGCCAACGATCACCGTGTTAAGCTGGTCGAGCAGTGTTTTGAGTTTTTGTCGTGCTTCCATACAGGACGCGACGTTATCCCAAATTGGATCGAGCCGAGGTGAGCGGTGAACAAAACCGGGTATTTCAGCCATCCCGATTGCCGCGGGCATGACATGGGCGCCGGACATCCGGAATGTCCGCAGCGCCTGGACGCCATAGAAGACCGTCTGCGCGCCAGCGGCGTCGGCGACCTGATCGAGCGGCGCGAGGCGCCGCTGGCGTCCTCCTCCGACCTCGAGCTGGCGCACGACCGCCGGCACGTGGCGGCCATGCGCGGCTTTTCCGAGGAACTGGCCGAGCAGCAGCTGGCCGGCGGCTCCGACCTGCTGCAGATCGATCCCGACACCGCGATGAACGAGCACACCTGGAACGCCGTGCTGCGCGCCGCCGGCGCCGCCGTGGCGGCCACCGACGCGGTGATGGCCGGGGAGCTGGAGAACGCGTTCTGCGCCGTGCGGCCGCCGGGCCACCATGCCTGCCGCAACCGCGCGATGGGCTTCTGCATCTTCAACAACATCGCCGTCGCCGCCCGCTACGCGCTGGAGCGGCACGGCCTGAAGCGCGTGGCGATCGTCGACTTCGACGTCCACCACGGCAACGGCACCGAGGACATCCTGGCCGGCGACGAGCGCGTGCTGATGGTCGGTATCTTCCAGCACCCGTTCTATCCCTACAGCGGCTTCGGCCAGCACGCCGCGAACATGGTGAACGTGCCGGTGCCGGCCTACACCCGCGGCCCCGCCATCCGCGAAATCGTCGAGAAGCAATGGCTGCCGCGGCTGGAGGCCTTCCAGCCGGAGATGATCTTCATCAGCGCCGGCTTCGACGCCCACCGCGACGACGACCTCGGCCAGCTCGGGCTGGTGGAGGCCGACTACACCTGGATGACGCAGCAACTCAAGGGCGTGGCGAAGCGCCACGCCAAGGGCCGCATCGTGTCCAGCCTGGAGGGCGGCTACAACCTCGATGCGCTGGGGCGCAGCGTGGAGGCGCACCTGCGCGCGCTGGCGGACCTCTAGGAGAACGACGATGGAGCCGGTGCTGCTGGAACGGCGGGATGCCCGCGGCGTGGTGACGCTCACCATGAACCGCGCGGCCAGCTTCAATGCCTTGAGCGAGGAGATGCTGGCCGCCCTGCAGGGGGCGCTGGACCGCATCGCCGCCGACGAGGCGGTGCGGGTAGTGGTGCTGGCAGCCGAGGGCAAGGCCTTCTGCGCCGGCCACAACCTGAAGGAAATGATCGCGACGCCGCAGCTGGACTACTACCAGCGCCTGTTCGCGCAATGCAGCCGCATGATGCTTGCGATCCAGCAACTGCCGGTGCCGGTGATCGCCCGGGTGCAGGGCCTGGCCACCGCGGCCGGCTGCCAGCTGGTGGCGCAGTGCGACCTGGCGGTGGCCGCCGAGGACGCCAGCTTCGCCGTCAGCGGCGTCAACTTCGGCCTGTTCTGCTCCACGCCCAGCGTGCCGCTGCTGCGCAACGTGCCGGCCAAGCAGGCGATGGAGATGCTGGTGACGGGCGACTTCATAGACGCCCGCGAAGCGCAGGCGCGCGGCCTCATCAATCGCGCGGTGCCGGCTGCCGCGCTCGACGCCGAGGTCGAGCGCCTCGTCGCCAGTATCCTCGCCAAGCCGCGGGTGGCGATCGCCATGGGCAAGGAACTGTTCTACCGCCAGCGCGACATGGGCAGCGAGGCCGCATACCAGCTGGCCGGCCAGACCATGGCGGCGAACATGATGGACAGCTGCGCCCAGGAGGGCGTCACCGCATTCACGCAGAAGAGAAAGCCCGATTGGTCCTAGCCACGGGCTCCCTGGGAGGGGAATGAACGAACTCGAACGACTGATCCTGGACCTGGACCAGGGCCCCTCGGCGCTGGACGTCGGCACGCTGCTGGGTTGCCTGGCCGTCGCCGGCGGCATCTGCTGGCTGGCCGGCCGCAAGCGCGCCGCCGACTCGGTCTGGTTCGGGCGGGCCGTGGTGGACGGCGTGCTGTTCCCGCTGCTGGCCCTGACGCTGACCTACATCATGCGGGTGGTGCTGGGGCAGTTCCACCACGTCCCGCTGCTGCGGCTGGCGGTGCCGGTGCTGGTGTCGCTGGCCGGCATCCGCCTGCTGGCGCGCGTGTTCACGATCGTCTTCCCGGCTTCGCGGGCGGCGAAGCTGGTGGAGCGCATCTTCTCCTGGGTCGCCTGGATCGCCGCGGCGCTGTGGATCCTGGGCCTGCTGCCGGCGGCGATGGCGGAGCTGGAATCCATCCGCTTCGCCTTCGGCACCACCGGCATCAGCCTGCTGGCCATCGTGCAGGGCCTGCTGTCCTCCGGGCTGGTGCTGGTGCTGGCGCTGTGGGTGTCGGCGACGCTGGAGCGCAAGGTGCTGCGCGACCACATCACCGACCTGTCGCTGCGCAAGGTGGCCACCAATGCCACCCGCGCGGTGCTGCTGGTGGTCGGCATGCTGGTGGCGCTGTCGGCGATCGGGGTGGACCTGACGGCCTTTTCAGTGCTGGGCGGCGCGGTCGGCGTCGGCCTCGGCTTCGGCCTGCAGAAGCTGGCCGCCAACTACATCAGCGGCTTCGTCATCTTGTCGGAGCGCAGCCTGCGCATCGGCGACACGGTGCGGGTGGATGGTTTCGAGGGCGTGGTGGCCGACATCAAGACCCGCTACACGCTGATCCGCGCCGCCAACGGCCGCGCTTCCATCGTGCCGAACGAGAAGCTGATCTCCGAGCGGGTGGAAAACCTGTCGCTGACCGACCCTCGGCTGCTGCTCACCACCGACATCTCGGTCGGCTACGACAGCGACATGGCGCAGGTGATGAAGCTGCTGGAGGACGCGGCGCTGCGCACCCAGCGCGTGCTGGCCGACCCGGCGCCGGCCTGCAAGCTGGCGCGCTTCGGCGCCGACGGGCTGGAGCTCACGCTGCTGTACTGGATCGACGACCCGCAGAACGGCCAGCTGAACGTGCGCTCCGACGTCAACGTGCGGGTGCTGCAGGTGCTGCGGGAAGCCGGCATCGAGATCCCGTTCCCGCAGCGGGTGGTGCACCTGCGGCACACCCCGCCCGCCTCCGCTATTTCATCAGGGATGGAAGAAACAGGCTGAGCTGGGGGAAGGCGATCAGCAGCCCCAGCATCACCACCAGCACCAGCACGAAGGGCCAGCAGCCGCGGTAGATGGCGCCCAGGCCCACCCCCGGCAGCAGGGCGTTGAGGACGAACATGTTCATGCCCACCGGCGGAGAGATCAGGCCGATCTGCACGACCATCACGATCAGGACACCGAACCACACGGGGTCGTAGCCGAGCGCGGTGACGATGGGGAAGAACAGCGGGATGGTCAGCAGCACCATCGTCAGTTCCTCCATCACCGTGCCCAGCACCACGTAGATCAGCATCATGGCGACCACGATCATGGTGGGCGACAGGCCGCTGGTGGTGATCAGCGCCTTCAGGTCGCCCGGCATCGAGGTGAAGTTGACGAAATTGGCGAACAGCGTGGCGGCGATCAGCAGCGTGAACAGCATGGCGGTGGTGCGCGCCGATTCCACCAGCACTTCGTAGAGCTGCGAGAGCGTCAGGCGGCGCCGCGCCAGCGCGAAGAGGAAGGCGCCGGCGGCGCCGATGCCGGCGCCTTCGGTGGCCGTGAAGATGCCGCCGTAGATGCCGCCCAGCACCACGATCACCAGCACCAGCACGCCCCAGATGCCGCGCAGCGCACGCCAGCGCCCGGGCCAGTCGGTGCGTTCGCCCGGGGGCGCATGCGCCGGGTCGCGGCCGGTGATCCAGGCGATGCCGACCATCATCAGCGCGGCCGAGGCCAGGCCCGGCAGCACGCCGGCGGCGAACAGCTTGCCGATGTTGGTCTCGGTGATGATTCCGTAGATCACCATGATGGTGGACGGCGGGATCATGATGCCCAGCGTGCCGCCGGCGGCGATGACGCCCATCGACAGCGAGTCGCTGTAGCCCAGGCCCTTCATCGACGGATAAGCCACCTTGCCCATGGTCGCGGCCGTCGCGATCGACGAGCCGCAGATGGCGCCGAAGCCGGCGCAGGCCACGATCGTCGCGTGCGCCAGGCCGCCGCGCCGGTGGCCGATGAACGCGTAGGCGGCGGCGAACAGCTCCTGCGCCAGCCCGGCGCGGGCCACGAAGTTGCCCATCAGGATGAACAGCGGGATCACGGACAGCGTGTAGGCGAAGCCGGTCTCGTAGACCACCTGCGCGGTCGACGCCAGCGCCGGCTCCCAGCCGCGCGTGAGGCCGATGCCGGCGACGCCGACGGCGCCCATGGAGAAGGCCAGCGGGACCCGCAGTACGGCCAGCGCGAAGATGACCAGGAACCCCAGCAGCGCCGCGGTCACAGGGCGGTCCCTTCGCCTTGGGCCAGCTCCGCCGGCGGCCTGGCGATCAGGGCCAGGTGCACCAGCCCGGCCAGCCCGCACAGCACCGCCATGCCGTAGATGAAGGGGGCCTTGGGGAATTTCAGCTGCGCGGTGGTCTCGCCGCTGGCGGCGAACTCGGACCCCGTCTTCCACATCAGCGCCGCCAGCGCGAGCAGCGCGATGGCGATCAGCAGGTTGATGACGGCCTGCTGCAGCCGCAGCACGGGCGGCGGCAGGTAGGCGTCGAGCGAGTCGAACAGGACGTGCTCACCGCGCAGCGACACCAGCGGCAGCGCGGCGAAGATCACGATCACCATCAGCAGCTCGGTCAGCTCCAGCGAACCGGGGATGGAGTGTTCCAGGAACTTGCGGCCGCCCACGTCGAAGAACGTGAGCATCATGATGGCGAACAGCGCGCCGCCCGAGAGCAGCCCGCAGGCCAGGGTGAGCAGTTTCTTCAAGGGCCTATTTCGAGGCCTTGGCGATCTCGGAACGGAACTCCGCCAGCACCTTGTCGGCGTTCGGCAGGCCCTTGGCCGCGGCGTCCTGCACCCACTTCTGCTCCAGCGTCGAGGTCCTGGCCTTGACGTCGGCGACGAACCTGGAATCCGCCTTGGTGATCTGCACGTTGTTGGCCTGCATCAGCGCGACGGCGCGGCGGTCCACCTTGTCCCACTGGCGGCCGATGATGCGGGCCGCGACCTCGCCGGAGGCGGCGTCCACGGCCTTCTTCTCCTCGGGCGACAGCTTGTCGTACTTGCCCTGGTTCATCATGAAGACGAAGCTGGTGTTGTACAGGCCGCCGGGAAAGAAGGTGGCGTACTTGATGATCTTGTCGATCTTGAACGACTCGGTGGATTCGGCGGGGAACAGGGTGCCGTCCATCACGCCGCCCGACAGCAGCTCGTAGGAGTCGGGTGCGGGCTTGAGCGTGACGTTCATGCCCAGTGACTTGGAGATCTCGTTGACCATGCCGCCGCCGACGCGCCACTTCAGGCCCTGCAGGTCTTCCACCTTGGTGACCGGGCGCTTGGTGTTGAAGACGATGCCGGGGCCGTGGGTGAAGTACGCCAGCACGTGCACGCCCTGGTGCTCCTGCGCGAACTGCGGGTACTTCATGGCGACCTTGTTGAAGGCCACCGAGATCGGCTCGGCGCTGTCGCCGAGGAAAGGGAACTCGGCCATCTGGGTCAGCACGAAGCGGCCGGGCGTGTAGCCGTGCACGGTGAAGGAGACGTCGGCCAGACCGTTCTTGACGGCGTCGTAGGTGCCGGGCGGGTTGGCCACGGCGCGCGGCAGCACGTTGCACTTGATCTTGTTGCCGCTGTTCTTCTCCACCAGCGCGCACCATTCCAGCTGGCCGACGCTGAGCCCGTGCGTGGGCGGCAGCCAGCTGGACAAGGTGAGTACGGTTTGCGCGCCGGCGCCTCCGGCGCCAAGCACGGCGACCGCGGCCGCAAGAAAAATCAGGGGACGTTTCATCCGGCGAACTCCTGTTGTCGAGTGCGAACGACTGTAAGGGCGGGGGTGGAGCGCACCGGTCCTGACTTACCCGCAGTGCCTTGGCGCGCGAATGTCCGACGCGCGTCCGGGGCCGTTCGCGCACGCGGACGCCGCGCCTCTATAATCGCAAAAAAGCACGATCGTTCTTTTTCTCCGTAATCCCCTTCGGTGGGGGTGGCGCGGAGAATCAGGGTGCGGGCCCCGCATAGAATTCCAGTTTACGTAAACGTCAATTCCCAAAACTCTTGGAGCGCCGAGCATGAAGGTCCTGGTCCCCGTCAAGCGGGTGGTGGACTACAACGTGAAAGTCCGGGTCAAGTCGGACGGCAGCGGTGTGGACATCGCCAATGTGAAGATGAGCATGAACCCCTTCGACGAGATCGCCGTCGAGGAAGCGGTGCGCCTGCGGGAGAAGGGCGTGGTCACCGAGGTGATCGCCGTGTCCTGCGGCGTGCAGCAGTGCCAGGAGACGCTGCGCACGGCGATGGCCATAGGCGCCGACCGCGCCATCCTCGTGCAGACCGACGAGGAACTGCAGCCGCTGGCGGTGGCCAAGCTGCTGAAGGCCCTGATGGACAAGGAGCAGCCGGGCCTGGTGATCCTGGGCAAGCAGGCGATCGACGACGACTGCAACCAGACCGGGCAGATGCTGGCCGCGATGCTGGGCTGGGGCCAGGCGACGTTTGCCTCCAAGGTCGAGGTCGAAGGCTGCAAGGCCGTGGTCACGCGCGAGGTCGATGGCGGTCTGGAAACGCTCTCGCTCACGCTGCCGGCGATCATCACGACTGACCTGCGGCTGAACGAGCCGCGCTACGTCACACTGCCCAACATCATGAAGGCCAAGAAAAAGCCCTTGGAAAATGTTAAGCCGGCCGACCTGGGCGTCGATGTCGCCCCGCGCATCAAAACGCTCAAGGTCAGCGAGCC
>JAQGMU010000549.1 GCA_028292195.1 Ramlibacter sp.
GCGGGAACGGGAGACAAATTTTTGAAGAGACGAACCGTCCAAAACCATATCCTGACGAGGGGCCCTCAATGAACAAGACCGAACTGATCGAGCACATCGCCAAACACGCCGACATCTCCAAGGCCGCGGCCACCCGCGCACTGGAATCGATGATCGGCGCGGTGAAGACCACGCTGAAGAAAGGCGGATCGGTTTCGCTCGTCGGCTTCGGGACTTTCGCGGTGGGCAAACGGGCCGCCCGCAGCGGCCGCAACCCCCGTACCGGCGCTGCGATTAAAATCAAGGCCGCCAAGGTGCCCAAGTTCCGTCCCGGCAAGGCGCTCAAGGATGCGCTGAACTGATGGCCGGTTGTTTCCGGTGGGGTGCTTAGCTCAGCTGGTAGAGCAGCGCCCTTACACGGCGTAGGTCGGCGGTTCGAGCCCGTCAGCACCCACCAACGAGAAGGCGAACCCTGGGCGGTTCGCCTTTTGATTTTCCAGACCCGCGAGTCCCTTTCACATGTTCGATTTCGTCCGCAAGCACAACAAGATCATGCAGTGGGTCCTGTTCCTGCTGATCTTCCCTTCGTTCGTGCTGTTCGGCCTGGAGGGCTACAACCGCTACCGTGAGCGCGGCGAAGCCGTGGCCAAGGTCGACGGCCGCGAGATCACCCAGGCCGAATGGGACAACGCCCACAAGACCGAGGTGGACCGCATCCGCCAGCAGATGCCCACCCTGGACGCCAAGATGCTCGATTCGCCCGAGGCCAGGTACGGCACGCTGGAGCGGATGGTGCGCGAACGCGTGCTGCAGGCGGCGGTGGAGCACGGCCACCTGACGGTGTCCGACCAGCGCCTGGCCCGCGAGCTGCAGCGCAACGAGCTGATCGCGCAGCTGCGCAAGCCGGACGGCAGCCTCGACGTGGAGCGCTACCGCCTGCTGCTGTCGGCGCAGGGCCTGACGCCGGAGATGTACGAGAACTCGCTGCGCGGCGAACTGGCCACCCGCCAGGTGCTGGGCGCCGTCACCGACACAGGCTATGCGCCCGCGACGCCCGCCGGCATCGCCGTCAACAGCTTCTTCGAGAAGCGCGAGGCGCAGATCGCGCGCTTCGCGCCGGCCGACTACCAGGCCAAGGTGGAACCGACCGACGCCGAACTCGATGCGTTCTACAAGGCCAACGCCAGGCTGTTCCAGGCCCCCGAGCAGGCCAACATCGAGTGGGTGCTGCTCGACCTGCCGGCGGTGAGCAAGAGCATCGCCGTCAACGAGGCCGACCTCAAGACCTACTACGAGCAGAACGCGCTGCGCCTGGGCGGCCAGGAAGAGCGCCGCGCCAGCCACATCCTGGTCACCGTGCCCAAGGGCGCGCCGCAGGCCGACAAGGACAAGGCCAGGGCGAAGGCCGAGGAGTTGCTGGCGCAGGTGAAGAAGAACCCGGACAGCTTCGCCGAAGTGGCGAAGAAGAACTCGCAGGACCCCGGCTCCGCGGCCCAGGGCGGCGACCTCGACTTCTTCGGCCGCGGCGCCATGACCAAGCCCTTCGAGGATGCGGCTTTCGCGCTGAAGCAGAAGGGCGAGATCAGCCCGCTGGTGGAGTCGGAGTTCGGCTACCACATCATCAAGCTGACCGACATCAAGGGCGGCAAGCCCAAGAGCTTCGAGGAACTGCGGCCGCAGCTGGAAACGGAGCTGAAGAAGATGCAGGCGCAGAAGAAGTACGCCGAGTCGGCCGAAGCCTTCAGCAACGGCGTCTACGAGCAGTCCGACAGCCTGAAGCCGGTGGCCGACAAGCTGAAGCTCGAAGTCCACACGCAGGCGGGCGTCATGCGCGAGCCCGCCGCCGGCGCCGCCGGCCCGCTGGCCAACCCCAAGTTCCTGGCGGCGCTGTTCGCGCCGGACGCGGTGGAGCGCAAGCGCAACACCGAAGCGCTGGAGGTCGGCGCCAACCAGATGGTGTCGGGCCGCATCACGCAGTACACGCCGGCCCGCACCCGCCCGTTCGCCGAGGTGAAGGCGCAGGTGCGCGAGCAGGTGGTGGCGCAGAAGGCCGCCGAACTGGCGCGCAAGGATGGCCAGGACAAGCTGGCGGCCTGGAAGAAAGCCGCGCCGGACAGCGCCGCCCTGCCGGCTGCCGTGGCCATCACGCGCCAGGACGCCGCCAAGCAGCCGCGCAAGGTGATCGAGGCCGCGCTGCGCGCCGACGCCGCGGCCTTGCCCGCCTGGGTGGGCGTGGACCTCGGCAACGAGGGCTTCGCGGTGGTGAAGGTGATCAAGGTCCTGCCGCGCGACACGCCGCCGGCGGAGCAGGCCAAGCAGGAGCTGGCCCAGTACTCGCGCGCCTGGGCCAACGCCGAGACGATGGCCTATTACGAGAGCCTGAAGGCGCGCTACAAGACGCAGATCAGCGTGGCCAAGCCGAAGGAAGCGGCGCAGTAAAGCGCGTCGCCGCCGACAAAATAAAAAGCGGCCGAAAGGCCGCTTTTTACTGGGAATCGCTGGGGTGGCTGATGGGACTCGAACCCACGACAACAGGAATCACAATCCTGGACTCTACCAACTGAGCTACAGCCACCGCGAGCCCGAGATTATAGCCCGAGGTCGCCGCGCTCAGCTGTTGACCATCACCAGCTTGCCCATCACGCCACGCGAGCCCATGTGCGCGTAGGCCGCCTTGAGCTCTGCCATCGGCATGGTGCGGTCGATCACCGGCTTGACCTTGCCCTGCGCGTACCACTGCGCCAGCTCTCCCATCATGGCGGCATTGGCCTTGGGCTCGCGCCGGGCGAAGTCGCCCCAGAACACGCCGACCAGCGAAGCGCCCTTCAGCAGCGCCAGGTTCAGCGGCAGGCTGGGGATGGGGCCGGCGGCGAAACCGACCACCAAGTAGCGGCCGCGCCAGGCGATCGAGCGGAACGCGGGCTCGGCGAAGTCGCCGCCCACCGGGTCGTAGATCACGTCCGGGCCCTTGCCGTCGGTGGCCGCCTTGATCGCCTCGCGCAGCGCGGGGCCGGGGGGATGTTCGCTGTAGTCGATCGTGAGGTCGGCGCCGATCGACTTGCACAACGCGCATTTCCCGGCCGACGAGGCCGCGGCAATCACCTTCGCGCCCATCGCCTTGGCGATCTGGATCGCCGCGGTGCCGACGCCGCCGGCCGCGCCCAGTACCAGCACAGTCTCGCCGGCCTTCAGCTGCGCGCGGTCGAACAGCGCGTGGTACGAGGTGGCGTAGATCATGATGAACGCCGCCGCGTCGACGAAGGGAAAGCCGGGCGGCAGCGGCATGCACAGCGCCGCCGGTGCGATGGTGTGGGTGCCGAAGCCGCCGGTGCCCGAGAGGCAGGCGACCGGCTGGCCCACTTTCAGCTGGGTCACGCCTGCGCCGACCGCGGCCACCACGCCGGCGTATTCGGAGCCGGGCACGAAGGGCAGGGCCGGCTTCATCTGGTACTTGTTCTGCACGATCAACAGGTCGGGAAAGTTCAGGCTTGCGGCCTTGATCTCGACCAGCACTTCGCCGGCCCCGGGCTGCGGTGTCGGCAGTTCCTTCCACTGCAGCGCGTCG
>JAQGMU010000541.1 GCA_028292195.1 Ramlibacter sp.
GCGAAGGGGCAGCGGTCGGCGAAATTGCAGCCCGCGGGCCGCCGCAGCGGATTCGGCACCTGGCCCTCGATCGAGGCGAGCCGGGCCCGCGTTACGTCCAGCCGCGGGATCGAGCCGAGCAGGCCGACCGTGTACGGATGCTGCGGCTGGTCGAAGATGGCGCGCACGCCGGCGCGTTCGACGATCTTGCCCGAGTACATGACCGCGACTTCGTCGGCCACTTCGGCGACCACACCAAGATCGTGCGTGATCAGCATTACGGCGGTGCCCGTCTCGGCCCGCAGCGTGCGCATCAGCTCCAGGATCTGCGCCTGGATGGTGACGTCCAGCGCCGTGGTCGGCTCGTCGGCGATCAGCAGCCGCGGCTCGCAGGCCAGCGCCATCGCGATCATGGCGCGCTGGCGCATGCCGCCGGACAGCTTGTGCGGGTGTTCGTGAAAGCGCTGTTCCGGCGCCGGCATGCGCACCTGCCGCAGCGCCTGGATGGCGCGCTCCTGCGCCTGCGCACGGGAGATCGGCCGGTGCCGCAGCAGCCCTTCGACGATCTGCTCGCCGATCGTGAAGGCCGGATTGAGCGAGGTCATCGGCTCCTGGAAGATCATGGCCATGCCGTTGCCGCGCAGGTCCAGCAGGTCCTTCTTCGCGGCGCCCACCAGTTCACGGCCTTCGAAGCGGATGGAGCCGCTGGTGATGCGGCCGGGCGGGTTGGGCACCAGCCCCATGATGGAGAGCGCCGTGACGCTCTTGCCGCAGCCCGACTCGCCGACGATGGCCAGCGTCTTGCCGGCCTCGACCGACAGGCTGACGCCGTCCACCGCGGGGAAGCTGCCGTCGTCGGTCGTGAACTCGGTGCGCAGGTCCCGCACTTCCAGGACCGCCATCAGCCCTGGCCCCCGTGCTCGTCCTGGAAGCGGGCGATGCGGGCCTCGATCTGCGCACGGTCGATGACGCCCACCGGATCGTGCCGGCCGGCCAGGCAGGCCATGAAGGGCTGGTAGCGCTCCAGGCTCTTGCGGTACAGCCGCTCCAGCTCGCGCAGCGGCTCCTCGTGGTCGTCGACGCGCAGGTCCAGCTGCGGGTAGTCCTCGTCGGCCTGGATGCGCAGGGCCGCGCCCTGCTTGCCGCGCTTGTCGCCGCCGGCTGCCTCACCGGCGGCCATGGCCGCCAGCAGGCGTTCGGCCAGGTCGCGGCCGCGGGAATCGATGAAGGCTTGGGCGGTGGCTTGGATCACGGCGGGACCTGCAAGCATGTTTCCTGCCACACTGAATTCTTCGCCCAGGTGGTGGCCGCACCAGTCGACGCAGGAGGCGCCGGTCCAGGCCGCCGGCCGCCCCTGCGCGGGCAGGATGTGCAGCTGGCGTTGGTCGCGGCCGGCGTCAGCTGCCGTCAGCTGCTTGACAACATCGGCGGGCGCCGCGCCGCCGGCCAGCAGGTCCAGGCCCCGGGGTCCGTACAGCGGGTTCATCAAGGCCTGGGTAGACAGCGCGCCAACGCCGCGGCGCGTGTGCACGCACAACGCGCCCACCGCGAAGAACCGGCTGGCGATCGCGACTCCGAAGCGTCCCGCTTCGTCGCGCGCCAGGATCGACCAGGTCATGCCCGTATCCTTTCCGTGGCCGGGCTTGCCCCGGCAGCCGCGATTCTGACGCCAAACCCGGCGCGGCTGTAGGTCGCGGCCTGCGGCGACGAAAGAACTTTCCTACGAGCCGCTCAGGTTCAGGCTTCGATACTTCGGCTATCCGCAACCCGAACCCAAACCCGCCGTCATGAAAAAGCTCTCCATGGCCCTGATGCTGGCCGCCACCGCCGGCATGTCCCTGGCCGCCGACCTGTCCAAGTCCGACCAGCAATTCTTCGAGAAGGCCGCTGCCGGCGGCATGTACGAGGTCGAGGTTGGCAAGCTTGCCGAAAGCAAGGCCCAGGACCCCGACGTGAAGGCCTTCGGGGCCATGCTGGTGAAGGACCATTCCGCCGCCAACGACGAACTCAAGGCGCTCGCGCAGAAGAAGGGCGTGACGCTGCCCGCCGCGCTGCCCAAGCACGAACAGGGGGAACTCGACAAGCTGGCCAAGGCCAGGAACTTCGACAAGGAGTTCATCCACGAGGTCGGCCTGGAGGACCACAAGAAGGACATCAAGCTGTTCGAAAAGACCAGCAAGAATGCGAAGGACCCGGATGTCAAGGCCTTCGCCGCCAAGACGCTGCCCACCCTGCGCGCGCATCTCGGGCACGCCCAGTCCATCGACAAGGCGCTGAAGAACAAGAAGTCCTGAGCCGCCGCTTGCCGCTCGCCAGGGGCGCCACGGGCCCCTTTTCTCGCTGGCGTCGCTCGATATACTGGGCGCCCCCTGGCCGATTTAGCTCAGTTGGTAGAGTAACCGCCTTGTAAGCGGTAGGTCGTCCGTTCGATTCGGACAATCGGCACCATCTCATAGGGCAACGCGCACGGGTTTTCCTGACTCCTGCGTTGGCAAAAACCCCAGCGGCCCGAAGCACTTACGCGCGGTGGGGCGCGTTCGGGCCCGGGCCGCGCCGTGGGCGCTCGTGCCTAATACCCGACAAGGATACCGTGTCAGGAAAGGACATGCGCGGACACTTAGACCTGCAACTCCACCAAATGGGCGCCAAACGCTTCGTCTGCTCTAGCCCGGCGAGTGCGGAGACCGTTAGACCAACGCCTCAACCGTCCACCCTCGTGCTTGAAGCGCTGCGACACAGTCGGGGGAAACCCGTTCCTGGTTGACGGCTAGGCACAAGAAACTTGTTGGCCTCGACATCCCAACGTAGAGATTCCGGAACTGGGAGAGGATGCTCTCTTTCATCTTGGCGTCTCGGACTTTGAGGCCGGCGAGGACAGGCAAGGCCTCCTCTAGGTCAAAGCGGCGGCTAGGATGCCCAAGCGACTCGAGAACCAGCGTGGCCACGTGCGTCTCGCCCTTCATCGAGGCCACAGTGCCAATCTCCACCTCAACGGACCGGCCTTCACGCGTGACCCGGCAGAGGCGGTGGCTAACCTCTTGTTCAGGCTGCTCCTCTGGGGGAGCAAACACGGACAGCGCCTGGAACTTGGCGGCCGTCATCCCGGCTGGCAACAGCGGATGCAAATACTGGTAG
>JAQGMU010000589.1 GCA_028292195.1 Ramlibacter sp.
TCGGCGACGGTGACGACGACCGACGTGTACCAGTCGAATGGCGTGATCCACGTCGTGGACCACGTGCTGCTGCCGGGTTGAGGCGCCGACGGTGGGCCGCCATCGCGAACCCACCCTACGAGGGTCCGGAAATTTGCAGGGTGGGTTCGCGCAGCGACCCCACCATTTCTCAAACCGTCTTCGCGGGCCCGTTCGGGCCGGTCACCTTCTGTTCGATCGCCCCGAACACGCTCTGTCCGTCCTTGCCCTTCATCTCGATGCGGATCGTGTCGCCGAAGCGCATGAATTCCGTCGACGGCTTGCCGTCCTGGATCATCTCGATGGCGCGCTTCTCGGCGATGCAGCTGTAACCCCTGGGCCAGTCGGTCTTGCCGTTGGCGTCGGTCACGCCCTTGTTGCTGACGGTGCCGGCGCCGACGATACTGCCGGCCCGGACGCTGCGCGTCTTGCAGATGTGCGCGATCAGCTGGCCGAAATGGAAAGTCATGTCGACCCCGGCCTCGCACATGCCGACCTTGCGGCCGTTCCAGCTGCTTTGCAGCACCAGGTTGACGCGGCCCTTGGCCCAGGCGTCGCCCAGTTCGTCGGGCGTCACCGCCACCGGGCTGAAGGCCGTGGCCGGCTTGCTCTGGAAGAAACCGAAGCCCTTGGCCAGCTCGTTCGGGATCAGGTTGCGCAGGCTCCAGTCGTTCGCCAGCATCAGCAGGCGCACGCCGTCCAGTGCCTGCTCGGGGCCCGCGCCCATGGGCACGTCGCCGGTGATGACAGTGATCTCCGCTTCGAAGTCGATGCCCCAGTCTTCGTTCAGGAAGCGCGCCTCCTCCTGCGCGCCGAGGAAATCGTCGCTGCCGCCCTGGTACATCAAGGGGTCTTCGTAGAAGCTTTTCGGCACCTCCGCGTTGCGGGCGGCGCGCACCAGCTCCACGTGGTTCAGGTAGGCGGAGCCGTCGGCCCACTGGTAGGCACGCGGCAGCGGCGCCATGCACTGGGCCACATCGAACGGGAAGGTATGGCGCGCCTTGCCCTGGTTCAGTTCGTCATAAAGGTCCTGCAACTGGGGGGACAGGAAGTTCCAGTCGTCCAGCACCTGCTGCAGTTTCGCCGCGATGCCGGTCGCATAATGGGCCGTGCCCAGGTCGCGCGAGACCACCACCAGCTGGCCGTCGCGCGAGCCGTCCCTGTAGGTCGCAAGCTTCATCGATTTGCCCTTCGAATGCCGATGCGCTAGAGTCCGGCGGACATTACGCATTGTGAAATGAATTTACCTAAACGTAATTCTAACGGAGGCGCCGGCGCATGAAGGAACGCGCAGGCATCCAGTCGGTGGAAGTGGGTTTCGGCTTGCTGCTGGCGCTGGGCGAGGCGCCCGGCCCGCTGATGCTGCGCGACCTGGCGCGCGCCGCCAACATGAGCGCCGCCAAGGCCCACCGCTACCTGGTCAGCTTCCAGCGCCTGGCGCTGGTGGTGCAGGACGGCGCCAGCACCAGGTACGACCTCGGCCCCGCCGCCCTCAAGCTCGGCCTGGCCTCGCTCTCGCGGCTGGACGCCGTGAAGCTGGCGCGCGAGCGCGTCACCCTGTTGATGGAAGAGATCGGCCACACGCTCGCGCTGGCTGTCTGGGGCAACCACGGCCCCACCATCGTCCACTGGGAAGAATCGCCGCAGGCCGTGACGGTGAACCTGCGGCTGGGCGATGTCATGCCCTTGCTGTCTTCCGCCACCGGCCAGTGCTTTGCCGCCTATGCGCCCAAGGAGGCGATCGCCGGGATGCTGAAGGAAGAGGTGGCGCGCGCGCAGAAGCAGGGCCGCACCGACATGCCCGCCACGCAGGCGGAAGTGCGCGCGCTGCTCGACGAGGTACGCAAGCGCGGCGCGGCGCGCGTGGTCGACACCCTGCTGCCCGGCATCGTCGGCTTCTGCGTGCCGGTGTTCGACTCCGACGGCCACATGGCGCTCGGCATGGTGGCGCTGGGGCCGGCCGGCAGCTTCGATGCCGACTGGGGCGGCGCCGTCGAGAAACCCCTGCGCGCCGCGGCCGCGCAGCTTTCCAGCGATCTGGGCCACAGGGGATGAAGCCCGCGCCGGCCGCACCCGTGCGGCGGCTGGTGCCGCTGGCCGCGGGGGTGCTCGCGGTGCACCTGGCGGCGCTGGACTTCCGCTCGCGCGATCCCCTGGAGGCGCAGGCGCAGCAGGTGCACCGCTTTGCCACCCGCGACGTCGCTGCGCCGGCGCCGCCGCCGATGCCGGTGGCCATCGCGGTTGCGCAAACGGAGCCGCCACCGCTGGCGCGCCCGCCGACACCGGCTCGGCCACGGGCCGCTCCGCGACCCCGTCCGACCGCGGTGGCCGAGCCTCCGGTGGAGCCGCCTGCACCCTCGGCAGAGACTTACGCCGCCGTGGCGGCCGCGGCCTCCGAGCCGCAGCCCGCGCCGGTGACGACGACCGCCGTGCTGCTGCAAAGCGCGCAACTGCCGCCTGCGACACGCATGAAGTACGAGGTGGTCGCTACTTACCGCGGGCTGCCGCTGCAGGGCGAGGGCGAGCTGGCCTGGCGCCACGATGGCAAGGAATATGAGCTGCAGCTGGAGGTGCGCAGCCCGCTGCTGGGCAGCCGCCGCCAGCGCAGCGTCGGCCGCGTCACCGCGCAAGGCCTGGAGCCACTGCACTTCTGGGACAAGAACCGCAGCGAGCAGGCCGCCCACTTCGACCGCGAACGCGGCCGCGTCACATTCAGCAACAACCAGCCCGACGTGCCGCTGCTGGCCGGCGTCCAGGACCGCCTGAGCGTGATCTTCCAGTTGGCCGCCCTGGTGGCCGCCCAGCCGGCCAGCTTCCCGCCGGGCACCCAGGTCGCCATCCCGACCGCCAGCGTCCGCGATGCCGAAACCTGGATTTTCGGCGTCGAGCGGGAGGAAGACCTGCAGTTGCCGGGCGGCATGGTGCGCGCCCTGAAGCTGCAAAGGCTGCCCAGGCGTGAATATGACCAGAAGGTGGAGCTGTGGCTGGCACCCCGAATGGATTACGCCCCGGTGCGCATCCGTCTGACGAGCCCCAACGGGGATACGGTGGATCAGCGCTGGGCTTCAACCGACAAGGGCTGATCGGCGAGCCCCCTATCTTTGACCCATGGCCAATCCGGCCAACCGCCTGCGGTGACGACGCGAGACAAGGGACTGCACACCTACTTGAATCGGAGCCCCGCGCAGCCAGCTACAGGCAAAGGGACAGATCATGCAAATGCTTTATGACTCCGATTCGTTCGTCGTGGTGCACCTGCAGGCCAACGAGGCCCTCGACGGCGAGCTGCAACCGCGCAGCGTCCGCCACGGCTTCGAGATTGTCGACAAACGCTCCAACAAGGAGGTCTACCTCGACGGTTCCTGGGCGGATGCCTTCCAGCGCCAGATCAACGCCTGGCAACTGAATACCCCTACCCAGGAAGAGGTGGAAGCCACGCTCGACGGCTACGCCGAGCTGGCCCAGAACCCGCTGGTCATCCACTGACCAGCCGAGCGGGAGCCCGCGCTCAGCGCGGGTTGCCCCAGCGGTAGAGAGGCTCCACCAGCACGAGCACCGCGACCAGCCGGCAGACCTGGAATGCGGTCACGACCGGCACCCCCAGTTGCAAGGCACGGGCCGTGATGGCCATTTCGGCGATGCCGCCCGGCGAAGTCCCCAGGATCAAGGTGCCGAGGTTCAGGCCTGTGCCCCAGGCCAGCACCAGCGCGAAAGCCGCGCACAACACCACCATTCCCAAAGTCCCCGCGGCCACGCCCAGCAGCCAGCCCGGCGCCGCCCGCACGAACTGGCGCTGGAAGCGCACGCCCAGGCTGATCCCGATCAGCAGCTGCGCCGCGTAGCTGATCTCGCGCGGCACCGCCGACAGCTCGATGCCGCTGGCCGTCAGGACCATGGCCACGGCCAGGGCCCCCATGAACCACGGGTTGGCGCGGCCGGTGCGCTTCATCAGCCAGCCGCCGGCGGCGCAAGCCGCGCCCAGCAGCGCCAGCCCCGACGGATCGATCACCCGCGGCCCCGGCAAGGTGGCGTCGCTGCCGTGCAGGCCCGTCAGCGTGAAGGCAAACGGGACCAGCAAGGTGACGATGAGGATGCGCACGCTGTGGGCCGCCGCCACCAGGTCGCCGCGCGCTCCTTCGCGCTCGGCCAGCAAGGTCATCTCCGACGCGCCGCCGATGGCGCCGGCGAAGTAGCTGGTAGCGCGCTGCTCGCGCGGGCCCACGTTCATGTCGTGCGCATGGCGGCTATGCAGCCAGGCGCCGAACAGCCAGCCCACGCCCAGCGCCCAGGCGATCGCCAGGACGATGGCCCACCAGAGGCTCGCCACCAGCGCCGTCACCTGCGGCGTGAAGTACAGGCCCAGCGCGGTGCCGATCGCCCACTGCGCCGCGTTGCGCAGCGGCGGCCAGCTTTGCGTGGGCGCGTTGCAGATCGATGCGATGGAGGTGGCCAGCAGCGGGCCGATCATCCACGGGATCGGGGTGCGCAGCCACACGCAGAGAAGGGCGGCGGCCAGGGCGAGGACCAGGGTGGCGGCGGTGCGCAGGATGGAAGCGGGCATGGGAGCGGGAGCAGTCCCGGCGGCACGCGGCGTGGCCGGAGCGCTTAGTATCGGCCCATGCGCTGTCACTTCGTCGTCGCCGTGCTGCTGCTGGCCGGCTGCGCCGCGTCCGCGCCACAGTTGCCGGACCTGGCGAGCGTCGATGTCGTGCTGCTGGGCGAGCAACACGATGCCGACGCCCATCGCGACCTGCAGCAGCAATGGGTGGCCGGACTGGCCGCCCGCGGCACGCTGGGGGCGCTGGCCCTGGAGATGGCCGAACGGGGCACTTCCACCGCCGGTCTCGCTGCCACTGCGAGCGAGGCGCAGGTGCGCGACGCGCTGCAATGGAACACCCAGGCCTGGCCCTGGGACCGCTACCGGCCGGCGATCATGGAAGCGGTGCGCGCCGGGGCGCCGGTGCTGGGCGCCAACCTGCCGCGCGCCCAGCAGCTCCAGGCCATGCGCGATGCATCGCTCGACCAGTTGCTTCCAGGGCCCGCATTGAAGGCGCAGCAACAGGCGATCCGCATCGGCCACTGCGAGCTGCTGCCGGAAAACCAGATCACGCCGATGACGCGCATCCAGATCGCCCGCGACCAGGCGATGGCGCAGACCATCGCGTCAGCCGTCGCGCCGGGCAAGGTGGTGGTGCTGCTGGCCGGCGCCGGCCACGTGCAGGCCGACCTGGGCGTGCCGCGCCACCTGCCGCCCAGCGTGACCGTGCGGCCGGTGGTGCTGCCGCAGCAGGCGGGCGATGGTGTCGACCATTGCGAGGCGCTGCGCAAGCAGATGGGGCGGCCGGTTTCCTGAACGCCGGGGTTTCGCTGCGCTCCACCGCCAGCCTACAAAACCGGATTCGCCGCCTCCTCCAGGCCGGCGGTGAGCGAAGCGAACCCCAGCTCCAGCGCGTTACGCGTGCGCCTTCACCGAATCCGCCAGCACATTCACCAGCTTGTCGATGTGCTCCTTCTCCACGATGTACGGCGGTGCGATCACCAGCACGTCGCCCGCGGGCCGCACCAGCACACCCTTCTTGAAGCAGTCGATGAAGATGTCGTAGGCGCGCTTGCCCGGCGAGCCCGCGATCGGCGCCAGTTCCACCGCCGCGGCCAGGCCCAGGCTGCGGATGCCGATCACGTTCGGCAGACCCTTGAAGTTGCTGTGGAAGGCGTCCCCCAGCACCTTGCCCATCTCGCCGGCGCGCGCGAACAGGCCTTCCTTCTGGTACAGGTCCAGCGTGGCGATGGCGCCCGCGCAGGCGACCGGATGGCCCGAATAGGTGTAGCCGTGGAAGAACTCCACCACGTGCTCCGGCGCCTTGGTGTTCATCATTTCGTCGTAGATCTTGTCGCGACAGATCACGCCGCCGAGCGGAATGACGCCGTTGGTCAC
>JAQGMU010000593.1 GCA_028292195.1 Ramlibacter sp.
CTGACCAACCTGCAGCGCCAGATCGCGCACACGCAGGACCGCATCGGCCACCCGAAGGCGGAGTCGGCGCGTGCAGCCATAGCCGCCATCAACCCCGATGTGCTGGTGCACCCGCTGGTGCTGAAAGCCGGCGCGCAGGAGCTCGACGAACTGGTGCCGCGCGCCGACGTGGTCATCGACTGCAGCGACAACTTCGCCACCCGGCAGGCGATCAACAGGGCCTGCTTCCACCATGGCAAGCCGCTGGTGTCGGGCGCCGCGATCCGCTTCGACGGCCAGATCAGCGTCTACGACCCGCGGCTGGCCACCAGCCCCTGCTATGCCTGCGTGTTTCCGCCGGACCAGGAGTTCGAGGAGACGCGCTGCGCGACGATGGGCGTGTTCGCGCCGCTGGTGGGCATCATCGGCGCCATGCAGGCAGCCGAAGCGCTGCGGCTGCTGGCAGGAGTGGGGACCTCCCTGGCGGGCCGCCTGCAGATGCTGGACGGCCGCACGATGGAATGGAATGAGCTGAAGGTGCCGCGCGACCCGTCCTGTCTCGTGTGCAGGGACCGGGGCGCCGCGGACTGACGCCGCGGCTTAGTGTTCCAGGCCGAGCAGGGCCACGAACACGGTGTCGACCGGCCCGGGCTGCGCCATCTGCACTTCGGCCGACGCGGGTTGGCCCAGGGCCACCAGTGCGGCGGCGAGCAGGGTGCCGAAAAAAACCATGGTGGATTGGACGAACAGCTTCATTGGGAATGCCTTGGCGGGTATGCACCGCGATAGCCGCACTCTCCCAGAACCGGCGCCTTCGGTCAGTCGGCGTCCTGCCGGGCAAGCTGTAGTTGGCGGCCTACACGCATCCGTCCCGTAGGACTACTCCTACCCCGAAGCCCGGGGGGCCGCTGGCACAATGGCCCGCGCAGAGGAAAGAGCGGCCCAGCCGGTGGAACTGAAAACCTACATCGTCGAAGACAACGCAACCATTCGCGAGAACCTGATCGGGACCCTCGAGGAGCTGGCGTCGGTGCATTCGCTGGGCTGGGCGGAAACCGAGGGCGAAGCGCGCCACTGGCTGGCGCGCCACGGCGGTGCCTGGGATCTGACCATCGTCGACCTGTTCCTGAAACAGGGCAGCGGCCTCGGCGTGCTGGAAGCTTGCCACCAGCGCGCGCGCGGGCAGCGGGTGGTCGTCTTGAGCAACTATGCGACGGCCGACATGCGCGAGCGCTGCGCGCAACTCGGCGCGGACGCCGTCTTCGACAAATCCAATGAGATCGACGCGCTGGTCGACTACTGCCTGGCCCTGTCCGAAGCGCCAGGCAGCTAGGAGCCCGGGGCTCAGTCGATCAGCTTGTTCTTCAGCGCGTAGTACGTGAGGTCGCTGTTGGAGGAGAGGTTCATCTTCTCCATCAGGCGCGTGCGGTACGTGCTCACGGTCTTCACCGAGAGCGACAACGCCTTGGCGATGTCGCCGGCGGTTTCGCCCTTCGCCAGCTTCAGGAACACCTGGAACTCGCGTTCGGACAGCTGCTCGTGCGGCGCCCCGCCTTCCTTGCGGTTGAGCTGCTGCGCGAGCAGTTCGGCCACCGCGGGCGAGATGTAGCGACGGCCAAGCGCGATGGTGCGGATCGCGTTGACGATCTCCATCGGCTCGCATTCCTTGTTCAAGTAGCCGCTCGCGCCCTGGCGGATCAGGTTCATCGCGTAGTGCTCTTCGGGGTAACCGGACAGGATCAGGATGCCGACATCCGGCGCCTTCGCCCGGATCATGCCCAGCGCATCGATTCCGCTCTGGCCCGGCATCGAGAGGTCCATCACGAGGACGTCCATCTCGGTGGTGCGCACCAGATCGATGGCCTCGCGGCCGCTTGCTGCTTCCCCACAGACCCGCAGGTCGACCTGTTCGCTAAAGAACTGCTTGAGGCCGGACCGCACGATTGCGTGGTCATCGACAATCCCGACTTTGATCATGCTTCACCTTCTACGTCAACCCTGTGTTTCATTGTGCCCCACTTCCGGATCGAAATGGCCTACCCTTGAGTCATGACGTGCGCGGATTTTATTCAGAAGGCTGAGGTTTTAGGGTGAAACTGCCGGCATCTTTCGCATTACCGCGTGCGGCTGCCGGGTTGATCCTCGCGATTCTGGCGGCTGCGGTGCTCATCGGCATCAATGAAACCGGCTACGTCCAGTCGACCGATGCGCTCTATCGCATCGATGAGTACACCCGTACCCGCAACGCCGTGAACCAGCTGCTGCAGCACGTGCTGGATGCAGAAACCGGCTCGCGCGGCTACCTGCTGACCGGCGACCCCCGCTACCTGGAGCCGTACAACGCGGCCGTGGCCGAGATCAGCCAGCACCTGGACAATCTGCGCAACGACTACCCCCCCGGCGGCACCGACTCGGCCATGCTGGCCCAGCTCACCCGCAACGTGCAGCGCAAGCTGGCCGAGATGGACATGTCGGTGCGCATGCGGATGCAGGGCAACGAGGAAGCCTGGAAATTCGTGCTGATGACGGACGTGGGCAAGGAGCACATGGACGCCATCCGCGAGCAGGCGGCCAAGTTGATCCAGAGCGCGACGGCCGGCATGGAAGCGGCGCAGCGGCAGGTCGAGAAAACGCTGCGGCTCGCCCGCATCGGCATCGGGCTGGTCGCCGCCGCGGCGCTGCTGGCCTTCTATCTGTACCTGCGCCAGAGCACCCGGCTGAAACTCAAGGATGAGCAGCAGCAGGCGGCGCTGCAGCAGGAGCGCGACCTGCTGGAGGGCCAGGTGCGCGAGCGGACCGCCTCGCTGGCGCAGCTGGCAACCCACCTGCAGCAGGTACGGGAAGAAGAGCGCGGCCACCTGGCGCGCGAACTCCACGACGAGCTGGGTGCGCTGCTCACCGCCGCCAAGCTGGACGTGGCGCGCCTGAAATCCCGGCTGGTCGAGCAGCCCCCCGAAGTCGGGGTGCGCCTGCAGCACCTGACCGAGACATTGAACAGCGGCATCGCCCTGAAGCGCCGCATCATCGAAGACCTGCGGCCCTCCTCGCTGGCCAACCTGGGGCTCACCGCCGCACTGGAGATCCTGGCGCGCGAATTCTCCGAGCGGTCCGGCATCGAAGTGGCGAGCAGCCTGGAGCCGGTGGAGCTCGACGAATCGCGCCAGCTCACCATCTACCGCCTGGTGCAGGAGTCGCTCACCAACGTTGGCAAGTACGCCGAGGCGAAGCAGGTCGACATCAGCCTCCACAGTTACAGCAACCACATCGAGGTGGACATCAAGGACGACGGCCGCGGCTTCGACGCCCAGGCGCAGCGGCCCTCCACCCATGGCCTGGCCGGAATGCGGCACCGCGTCGAGGCGTCCGGTGGCCGGCTGACCGTGGCGTCGCGGCCGGGCAGCGGCACGCGCATCACCGCCGTGCTGCCGAAGATGGCCGGCGCCCAGCCGGCCTGAACCCGGTCGACTGTCGGCCTCCTCCTACACAGGGACACGCCGGGAACTGATCTTTGCCCGGCCGCGTATGCCTAAGCTAGCCGCAGGCACGGTTTGCTCCGTGCCGTTCCGCGCAAAGAGGTTTCGGGGGAGTTCGGTTCGTGTTGCATTACGCCGTCGTGTTCCTGGTCATCGCGTTGATCGCAGCCGTGCTCGGCTTCGGTGGCATTGCCGCCGGCGCCGCGGGCATCGCCAAGCTGCTGGCCTTCGTGTTCGTGGCCATGGCCGTTGCGGCCTTCGTCGTCAGCCTCTCGCGCAAACGCTAGCCGGAACCGTCGCATGGCCCCCGCCAGGGCATTCATATCCCCACCAAGAGAGGACTCGCTCCATGACCATCGAAACTTCCAACCAGACGCTCGAGAACACCCGCAAGCTTGCCAGCGAAGCACTGGAGCGCGCCAGCAACACCGTGAAGGAAATGCGCTCGGGCGTGCAGGACGCCGCCAGCCGCGGCCTGGGCGTCATGTCAGAGCGCGCCTCCGCCGCGCGCGGCTACGTCGGTGACTACGCCCGCACCAGCACCCGCTACGTCGCCGACAACCCGCTGAAGGCGGCGCTGATCGCCGCCGCCGTCGGCGCCGCCGTCGCCGGCCTGGTGATCGCGCTGCGCCATCGCCGCGACGCGAACGACACGTACTTCTAAGCCGGAGCATGCTGCATCCGATCTTCTCGGTACTGGTCAGCAAGCCGGAGCTGGTGATGGAGCACATCGCCGGCTACGCCGGGCTGCTGCGCGAGGAAGCTTCGTCGGTCGGACTGGAGCTGGCGAAGCGGGCGATCGCCTGGGGCGTGACCTTGTTCAGCTTCCTGGTGTTCCTGATCCTCGCCGGCGTGGCGGCCATGCTGGGCGCCATCCACGAGTTCCACTGGATGCTGGTGATCGCCCCGGCCACCGCGCTGGCGATCTCGGTGGCGGGTTTCCTCGTGGCGCGCCAGCGCCTGCCGGAGAAGGCCTTCACCGAGCTGAAGGCGCAGCTGGATGCCGACGCCCAGGCGCTGCGCGCGGTCGGGGCGCGCTCGTGACGGTAGCGCCTCCGCGGGGGCCGCATGAGTGAAGCGGCGGACAAGCTGGCCCGCAGCCGCCAGGCCATCCTCTCGCAGATCGCCCGGCGCCAGCGCCGGCACGACCCGCACGAGGAAACCGCCGCAGGCGTGGGCCTGGGCGACGAGGATGCCGAAGCGCAGGAAGAAGAGCACGCGGAGGATTACGGCGCGGGCTGGTTCGGCCACATGCGCCGCGCGGTGCGCACCTGGTGGCGCTACCACCCGGCGCACATGGTGGTCGAGCTGGCCTCGCCCCTGATGCAAAGCTACGCCCGGCGCCGGCCCCTGCAGCTGCTGGCCATTTCCGCGGCGGCGGGCGCGGCGCTGACGATCGTGCGGCCCTGGAAGCTGATCTCCCTGACCACGCTGGCGGTGGCGGTACTGAAGTCCTCGCAGCTTTCGGGCCTGCTGATGGCCGCGATGTCGGCCGCCGATTTCCGCAAGGACAGCGAACCGCCGCGCTGACAACGAATGACAACGCAATCCGGGCGGTGTGGTGCGGCCACCCGGGGAGCTTTCTGGCAAGTTCCGCACCGAGACCCAAGCAAGCCCGATACAGGGAAGGAAAACATCATGAAAAACGTTCGTGCCATCACTCTCGCCGTTCTGACCGGCATCACCCTCATTTCCAGCGGCTGCGCCGTCATGCGCGGCCAGGAAACCGCTGGGGCGTACATCGACGACAAGACGATCACCGCCACCGTGAAGACCAAGCTGCTCGAGGACAAGAACACCGGCGGCCTGTCGATCAACGTCGACACGCTGAACGGCGCCGTCTCGCTCGCCGGCTTCGCCAAGTCGCAAATGGAAAAGGACATGGCCGGCTCCATCGCCCGCAACACCAAGGGCGTGCGCGAATTGCACAACAACCTGATCGTGCGCCCGTAATCGTCAGGCTCCAAAGCACCGGAGGCGGCCTGCGCGCCGTCCTCCGCGGAGGCAGGCGTCCGACGGCCGCCTGCCTTTTTTGTTTCCGTGCCTGAGAGGGGCCGCCATGAAGACATTCCACTGCGGGCACTGCGGGCAACCGGTGTTTTTCGAGAACGTGCGGTGCCTCAAATGCGGCAGCAAGCTGGCCTTCCTGCCGGACCGCCTGAACATCACCGCCCTCGAGCCGGTGCCGGACCAGAACGAGCTCTGGCGCCCGCGCGTGCGCGGCAACCGGAAGCCGGCCATCGGCCAATACCGCCTGTGCCACAACGCGACCACGCAGAACGCGTGCAATTTCGCGGTGCTGGCCGCCGACCCCAATCCCCTGTGCGCAGCCTGCCGCCTCACCCGCGTGCTGCCGGACCTGTCCCAGCCCGGGAACACCGAGCGCTGGCACCGGATGGAATCCGCCAAGCGGCGGCTGTTCTACACGCTGGCCAAACTGGGCCTGCTGTCGCCCACGCCGCCGAACGGCGAGGCCGACGGTCCCGTGTTCGAATTCCTGGCCGACCTGCCGGGCCAGCAGGTGATGACGGGCCACATGCAGGGCCTCATCACCCTGAACGTCGCCGAAGCCGATGATGCCGAACGCGTGAAGCGCCGAGTCGAGATGCAGGAGCCGTACCGCACGCTGCTCGGGCACTTTCGCCACGAGGCGGGCCATTACTACTGGGACCGCCTGATCGCCGAGCGCGGCCGCGTGGAGGCCTTCCGCAAGGTGTTCGGCGACGAAAGCGTGGATTACCGGCAGGCGCTGCAGGACCACTATGCGCGCGGCGGCTCCATCCCCGACTGGCAGGACCACTACGTCAGCACCTATGCGACGGCGCATCCTTGGGAAGACTGGGCCGAGACCTGGGCCCACTACCTGCACATGGTGGACCTGCTGGAGACCGCGGCCGCGTACAACACGCGCGTCAGCATTCCCGGCCAGGAGCTCGACGAGGTGATCAACCCGCTGGAAACAGGCGCGCCCGAGTTCGACCAGCTGGTGGAGCAGTGGGTGCCGCTCACGCTGCTGGTGAACAGCCTCAATCGCAGCCTGGGGCAGGAGGACGCCTATCCGTTCGCGCTGTCAGCCGGCGCGCTGGACAAGCTGCGCTTCGTGCACGACGTCATCGGCGAAAGCCGCGCGAATCCAAAGCAGCCCGCAGCCAGGCAGGCGGCGAAGACGCCCACGCCCAGCGCACCGTAGGCGCGCCAGCAAGCGCGAGTGGCTGGGCGATCAGCCCAGGGTCAGCTGATTTTCCACGGACCGCACGTCGCGCACATTTCGCGCGATCTGGGCGGCGCGCTCCCTGGCGGCGGGGTCCGGTGCGCGGCCGATCAGCGTGACGACGCCATCTTCGCTGTGCACGTCGATCTTCAGGGCGGTGAAGTCGGGGTCGGTCGCCAGCGAATGTTTCACGGCGGTGGCAATCCTGCTGTCCGGGTCTTCGGCGGTGCTGGCAATCGCCGGGCCGGCGCCCATCGCGGCGGTACTGTTGTTCTCCACGCCGATGGCCGCGGTTTCGGTCCTGGCGCCTTCCAGGGCCTGGCGGTCGGTCTCGACACCGGCCTGCGCCGACTGCGCCGGTCCCATTTCATCGACCTGGCTGCTGCAGGCGCCCAGCGCCAGCAACAACGCCAGCGATGACAAGACGGCGGCCGTGCGGCTCATTTTGTTGTTCTTCATGACTGCTCCCTGTTCTCCCTGACGACGGTGTATGCACGCGGGATCACACGCCCCGGCCAAGCCAATGTAGGGTGCGCACCGCGCGCCTCCAGTCGGGCTAGAGAGCGAGCCGCTGTAGGAAAAGGACAGAGCGTCGCCTAGGCGCCGTCGTCGCCCTCCATGTCGCGCAGGATGCGATCCAGCCGCTCTGACAGTTGTTCGGTGGAAAGCTTCTCCCGGAACCGCTCCACCATCAGCGGCAGGCTCATCGGGCTCGGATGGCGCAGCGGCGCGAAGTCCATCTTCCTGGCGCGCATGCGCTGGAGCGTTTCGGCCAGGCGCGAGATTTCCAACTCCTGGCTCAGCACTTCCTTTTCCGCCTGGTTCAACAGCAGGTTGCCGGCGTCGTACTTGCGAAACACCTCGAAGAACAGCGCGCTGGAGGCCTGCAGCTGGCGCGCGCTCTTCGGCTGCCCCGGGTAGCCGGTCTGGATCAGGCCGGCCACCCGGGCGATTTCGCGGAAACGGCGCTGTGCGAGTTCCGAGGAATTGAGCGAGGCCAGCACGTCGTGCAGCAGGTCGGTGGCGGTGAACACCGCCTGGCTCGTGACCGGCGCCAGGTCGAAGGGCGCGGCGCTCACCAGCTCGAAGCCGTAGTCGTTGATCGAGATGCTGAAGGTGTTCGGCCTGTCCCTGGCAAGCCGCCAGGCCAGCAGGCTGGCCAGCCCCAGGTGCACGTTGCGGCCGGCGAACGGATAGATGTAGAGGTGCTGCCCCTCGCGCGACTGGAAGGCCTCCACCAGCAGCGTGTGCGGCGTGGGGATCTTCGACAGCCGCTGCTGCGTCAGCAGCATGGGCCGCGCGGCCTCCAGCTCCGGCCCGGGGAAGTCGCCCTGGGCCGCGGCCTGCATCATCTCCAGCACCGCGTCGGAGAGCTCAGTCGACAGCGCCATCTTGCTGCCTTGCCAGGTGGGCACCGTACCCTTGTTCCGGGTCGCCTTGCGCA
>JAQGMU010000618.1 GCA_028292195.1 Ramlibacter sp.
ATGCAAAGCGGCTTGCGCTTGCGCAGCGGTGAACCATACTGGAAGCTGGCGCAGCAGCCAAGGAGTCCGCCATGTGCTACGGGATTCGTGCAATGCAAGCTGAACCGGGACGCGAAGGCGCCTCGCAGCCCTCGCCCGGCCTGGAACGGCTGCGCCCGCGGGTCCTCGGCGCGGCCATGGCCGTGCTCGTGGCCGGCTTTGCCGCGGCAGCGCTGCTGGAGAAACCGGCGTCGCCTCGGGTGACCATCGAGAAGCCGGCGGCGGCGGTGCCGGCCGCCGAAAAAGCCGCGCTGCCGCCGAACGGCGTGGTCGAGCAGACCTCGATGGGCGTGGACGACGGCGTGCCCACCGCCCTGAACGAGACCAGGAGCCGCGGCGGCGACTGCCACCACGGCCTGTAGGGTGGGTTCGCGAAGCGACCCCACCGCCCAAACGCACTCAATCCCCGAAGCTGACCACGGCCCGGCCGCGCACGCCGCCGGCGATCAGCCGTTCGCAGTGCACCTGCAATTCGGCGAAGGGAATGGTGTGGCAGATGTCCTGCAGGTGGCGCGGGTGCAGGTCGCCGCCGGGCATCATGCGTTTCCAGACCTCGCCGCGCTCGGGCACCGGATGGTTGGCGTTCACGCCCACCAGCGACACGCTGCGCAGGATGAAGGGATAGATCGAGGTGGTGAAGGTCTCGCCGGCCGCGTTGCCGAAGGCGCAGACCACGCCGCGCTTCTTCATAGAGCGCAGCAGCTTGTCCAGCGGCGCGCCGCCGACCACGTCGATGGCGCCGGCCCAGAGCTGCTCTTCCAGCGGCTTGTCGCCGGTGGTGAGGCCGTCGCGGCCGATCACTTCTTCGGCTCCCAGCTTCTTCAGGTACTCGGTCTCCGACGCCTTGCCGGTGCTGGCGACCACGTGGTAGCCCAGGCCGGCCAGCATGTCGATGGCAAAGGAGGAACTGCCGCCGGTGCCGCCGGTGACGACGATGGGGCCCTTGTCGGGCGTGACGCCGTGCCGCACCAGTTCGTCGACCGCGACGGCGGAGGTGTAGGCGGCCAGGCCCATGCCCACCATGTCGAAGGCATCGCTGCCTTCCGGCACGCGGCCGATCCACGCCGCCGGCACGCGCACGTATTCGCTGTAGGCGCCGTCGCGGCGCATGCCGAACTCGCGCCCGCCCTGCACGGTGACGCGGTCGCCGGCCTTGAAGGCGGGGTCGGCCGACTCCACCACGGTGCCGGCCACTTCGACTCCCGGCACGCAGGGGAAGCGCGAGATCACGTTGCCGACACCGGTGACGGCGCGCGCGTCCTTGTAGTTGACGGCGGCGAACTGCGACTTGATCACCACCTCGCCCGGGTCGAGGTCGGCCAGGGTCTGGTCGACCATGCGGCTGACGCGCTGGCCGCCTTCGGAGTAGAGGCGAACGGCCTTGAATTTCATGGCGGGGATTCCTTTCGTTGGGTCACGGCGCCGGCTGCGAGCAGCGCCTCGATCTCGGCGGGCGGCAGGCCGAAAGCGGCCAGCACCTCGCGGCTGTGTTCGCCCACCGCCGGCGGCCCGCGGTGCACGCGCGACTGGGCATCGCGGTCGCCGAAGGCGGCACCGGGCATGCGGAGGCTGCCGGCGTCGACGTTCTGCATCTCGACGATCACGCCGTTGTGGGCCAGCTGCGGCGAGGCCAGCAGCATGTCGTAGTCGGCGATCGGGCCGCAGATGATGTCGGCGGCCTCCAGCCTGTCCTGCCACTGCTGCGAGGTGTGGCCGGCCAGCAGCCGCGTCAGTTCCCGCATCAGCGCGCCGCGGTTGGCGACGCGTTTCACGTTGGTGGCGAAGCGCTCGTCGGTGGCCAGTGCGGGCTCGCCTAGCAGCTCGCAGAAGGCCTGCCAGCGGTCGTCGTGGTAGGCGGCGATCATGATCCAGCCGTCCTTTGTCGGATATGCCTCGTTGGGCGCCGAGTACGGCGCCGCGCTGCCGGTGCGCGCCGGCTTCTCGCCGGAGGACAGGTAGGAAGCCACGGCCGATTGCTGCAGCATCACGGCGCTGTTGTACAAGCTCATGTCGAGTTGCTGGCCCTCGCCGGTGGTGTCGCGCACCCGCAGCGCCGCCAGCACCGCGGCGGTGGCGAGGAAGCCGGTGGTCATGTCGGCGGCCGGCGCCAGCACCTTCATCGGCGGCGAATCGCCGTCGCCGATGTTGCTCATGAGGCCGGAGACGGCCTGGATGATGCCGTCCACGCCGGGCTTGTCGCGCCAGGGGCCGGTCTGGCCATAGGCCGAGACCGAGCAGAACACCAGCCGCTGGTTCAGTTCGCGCAGCGCCTCGTAGCCGATGCCCAGGCGCTCCATCACGCCGGGGCGGAAGCTTTCCAGCACCACGTCGGCCGTCTTCGCCATGCGCCGCACCAGCGCCGGGCCTTCGGGTTTCTTCAGGTCGATGGCGATCGAGCGCTTGTTGCGGTTGAAGCTCATGGACACGACGGATTCGCCGTGCTGCCAGGGCGGCCCCAGCTTGCGGCCGATGTCGCCGGCAGGCGCTTCGACCTTGAACACGTCCGCGCCCAGGTCCCCCAGCAGCATGCCGCAGGTCGGACCCGCGCCGACCTGCGAGAAGTCGAGGACGGTGACGCCCGCGAGGGCGCCGTTCAGGTTCACAGGCACCGCGGCACGCTCAATCGAGCTTGAGGCCGATGTCCTTGATCGACTTCTGCCAGCGCGCGGTGTCGCGCTTCATTACGTCGGCCATCTGGTCGGCATTCAGGTACTGCACCTCGAAGCCGAGGGCCACCAGGCGATCGTGCACTTCGGGTGTCTGCAGCGTCCTGGCGATGTCCGAGGACAGGCGTGCCACCACCTCGCGCGGCGTGCCGGCCGGCGCCTGGATCGAGTACCACAGCGGCACTTCGAAACCGGGCAGCGCCGCTTCGGCGATGGTCGGCACGTTGGGCAGCGCCTGCGAGCGCTTAGGCGTGGTGAGGCCCAGCGCGCGCAGCTTGCCGGCCTTGATGTAGGGCTCGACCGAAGCCAGCGTGCCGATGGCGCTCTGCACCTGCCCGCCGATCAGGTCGGCCAGCGCCGGGCCGGTGCCCTTGTAGGGCACGTGCGTCACCTGGATGCCGGCGGCGTGGTTGAACACCTCGAAGGCGATGTGCTGCGGCGTGCCGGAGCCGGGCGTGGCGTGGTTCAGCTTGCCGGGGCTGGCCTTGGCCAGCGCGATGAACTCCTTGACGTTGTTGGCCGGCACCGCGGGATTCACCACCAGCACCATGGGCACGGTTGCGGCCTGGGCGATCGGCACCAGGTCCTTCTCGATGTCGAA
>JAQGMU010000073.1 GCA_028292195.1 Ramlibacter sp.
TCTCCTCGCCCGCTTCGTGCGGGCGTCTTTTTTTGCAACTCAGGGATAGCGTCGGGTCAGCGATTCGGCGATGCACACCGGTTTGTCGCTGCCGTCGCGTTCCACCGTCACTTCCCAGGTCATCTGCATGCCGTCGTTGGCCACCGGCTCGCAGGCCAGCAGCTTCATCCGTGCGCGCAGCCGGCTGCCGGCCGGCACCGGCGCGGTGAAACGCACCCGGTTCAAGCCGTAGTTCACGCCCATCCGTGTGTTTCGAATCTCCAGCGCGGTTTCAAAGAATTTCGGCAACAGCGACAGCGTGAGGAAGCCATGGGCAATGGTCGAGCCGAACGGCCCCGCCTTCGCCCGCGCCTCGTCGACGTGGATCCACTGGTGGTCGCCGGTGGCTTCGGCGAACAGGTCGATCTGCTTCTGGGTGACCGGGATCCAGTCGCTGGTGGCGAGCTCCTGGCCCACCAGCGCCGGCAGCTCGGCGAGGGACTCGATGATTCTCATCCGGCCAATGTAGCCAAAGCCGAAGCTGCCGCTTGTCGACCCGGAGACAACGCCAGCTCAAGGGCGTAGCATGGGCTTCCCATGCTGCAGTCTGCGTCTCCGGCCCCTTCCAGAGTGGTGGCCTGCAGCATCCTGGTGGCGCTGCTGCTGTCCACGCAGTACCTCTTCCAGCCCTTCGTCTGGAAGCATTGGCCAGTGGACGAGGTGATGGCGGGCTGGCTCGAAGTGGCACGCGACCGCGTCGTCGTCGCAGGGGCGATAGCCATCGCGCTCATCGTCGCTGCCCGCATCCCCGCGGCCACCCTGTGGCGGCGCTCCTTCCAGCTTGCCGCCGCCGTCCTGGCCGGGGCCTCGGCGGGTGAGCTGGTCCTCCTTGCCGGCGGCTCGCTCGTCGAGCCTAACGACGCGGCCGCGGTGGCCAGCCGCGTCGGGCGCTGGAGCGTGGTGGCGGGCAGCGTCGCCGTGATGTCGCACATGTGGCACAGCGCCGCCGACGCGGCCGCCGCGGCACAGGCGATCGAGCTGCGGCGCGCCCAGCTGGAGCGCCAGGCGGCCGAGGCGCGCCTGGCCGCCCTGCGCGGGCAGATCGAGCCGCACTTCCTGTTCAACACGCTGGCCACCGTCCGCCGCCTGCACCAGGTGGACCCAGCCGAGGGCGAACTGCTGCTGGCGCATTTCGTCGACTACCTGCGCCTGGCCCAGCCGGGCCGCCAGGGTGAAGGCAACACGCTGGGACAGGAGGTGGCGCTGACCCGCGCCTACCTCGGCGTGGTCGCGGCGCGCATGAACGGCCGCCTGCAGGTTCACATCGACGTGCCGGACGAACTGTGGGGCCAGCCCTTCCCCCCGCTGACCCTGGCGACCCTGGCCGAGAACGCGGTGAAACACGGCATCGCGCCGCTTCCCGGCGGCGGCGAGATCGAGGTGCGCGTGCGGCAGGCCGGGCAATGGCTGGAAGCGATGGTGGTCGAACCCGGCGCCGGCTTCAGCGGCGCCAGCGGCAGCGGCATCGGCCTGGCCAATATCCGGGCCCGGCTGCAGACGCTCTACGGCCAGGGCGGGACGCTGACCTTGCACGCCAACCGCCCCACCGGCATCCGCGCCGCCATGCGCCTGCCCTGCACACCGGCCGGGGCGGCGCCATGAAGGCGTACCGCGCAATCTCCTACGGCCTGGTGTGGGGGGTCGGGGCGACCGCCCTCGAGACGCTCGGCCTTCCACTGGGCCAGATGAGCGCGACCGAATTGCTGTCGTTCCAGCTCGACCTGCTGCCGCGCTACGCCCTGGCGGGCGTGCTGCTCACCGCAGCCATGGCCTTGCTGGAGCGGCGCTGGACCCTGCAATGGGCGGCCTTGCTCCTGGTTGCCTGCCCCCTGCTGTTGTGCGCGCTGCAATGGCTTAGCCGGGAAGCGATCCATGTATTCAAGCCGCCAGAGTTGCCGACCCGAGCCAGCTATGTTCACATGCTGTGGAGCGGCCTGCTCTATTGCGGCCTGTTCATCGCGGCCCACCACCTGAGCAGGCAGGAGGAGCGCACGCGCAGGCTGCTGGCCCAGGCTGCGATTGCGCGCGAGGACAGCGAAGCGATGTTCAATGCCGCGCAGATCCAGGCGTTGCAGGGCCAGCTGGATCCCGCCTTCCTGCTGCAGGTGATGGCGGCCGTGAAGCAGCGCTACCGCGTCGGGCCCGAAGCCAACCGCTTGCTGGATGCGCTGGTCGACTTGCTGCGGGTGGCGATGCCCGGCGTTCGCAGCGGAACCGTCATGCCGGGCGCGGAAATTGCGCTGGCATCAGCCTATGCGCGGGTGCTGCATGAACTCGAAGCGGGCGACACGCGCCCGGACGCGATTCCTCTTCCCACTCCCCTGGAGGCTTGCCATGATTCCTGACCTGACAGATGCCGACCGGCGCAATGCGCTGCTTGCCGTGCTGGCCGCGCTGGCTTCCGGCGGCGCCGCCGCGCAGGATGCCGCGACGGTGCAGCCGCGCGCGTACCGGGTGGCTTTCGAGAACGACCAGTTGCGCGTGCTCGAATTCAACAGCCGCCCGGGGATGGCGCTGTGCGGCAACGGCATGCACTCGCATCCCGCGCACCTCACGGTGGCCCTGACCGACGGCAAGGGCCGGGTCCGCCTGCCCGGGGGCAAGACCATCGTCGGCGAGAACAAGGCCGGCGACGTGTTCTGGAGCGAGGCGGAAGCGCACGAGGTGGAGAACATCTCGGGCCGCGACATGCGCGCGCTGATCGTCGAACTCAAGCGACCGGCAGGTGTGAAGGCCTGAGCTGCCGTGGCCCACCCGACCGCGGTCCTGGCCGAAGACGAAGCCGTGCTGCGCGGCGAATTGCGCGCGCACCTCGCGGACCTGTGGCCCGAGCTGCGCATCGTCGGCGAGGCGTGCAACGGTTTCCAGGCCTTGCAGTTGCTCGAGCGCCACGCCCCCGACCTGCTGTTCCTGGACATCGAGATGCCCGGCCTGACGGGGCTGGAAGTGGCGCGCCAGGCCGGCGAGCGCTGCCACGTGGTCTTCGTCACGGCTTACGACGCCCACGCCACCGCCGCATTCGAGCAGGGCGCCATCGATTACGTCCTCAAACCCTACTCGCTCGACCGCCTGGCTCTCACGGTGCGGCGCCTGCGCCAACGCATCGGCAGTGCGGCGGCGCCGCTGGACAGCCTGCTGCGGCAACTGGCCGGCGCCGCCCGGCCGCAGAAGTACCTGCGCTGGATCAACGCCGCGCACGGCAACGACGTGGCCCTGATCACCGTCGACGAGGTGCTCTACTTCCAGGCCGACACCCGCTACACACTGGTCGTCACGGCCGCCGGCGAGGCCCTGATCCGCAGGCCGCTGAAGGAGTTGCAGGACGAACTGGACCCCGCGAATTTCTGGCCCATCCACCGCTCCACCATCGTCAACGCCAATGCCATCGCCGGGGTCACGCGGGACTTTCGCGGGCGCATCCACGTCAAGCTGAAGGCTCGCGCCGACAGGTTGCCCGTGAGCGAGGCCCACGCGCACCTGTTCCGGCAGATGTGAGCCCGCTCAGCGCGGCTGGAAGTGCCGCGCCAGCATCCAGGCCGCCACGTTGCGGCCCAGCGCCGTGCCGTCGACCGTCGACGTGCGGAAGTGCATTCCGCCGTAGATCCGGGCCAGGCCGAAATCTTCGATCATCGCGTCGGTGGACGTGTAGTGCCGGGTGGTCGCCGTCACCGTGCTCGAGACGTCGAAGCTGATCCGGGAGGTGCCGAAGTAGCCGCGCAGCGTTTCCGCCGTGGCCGTGCTGACGCAGCTGTGGGCGGCGGGGTATTCCGGATGGTTGGGTGTCGCCACTACCGGCTTCCAGTCCGGGTCGGCGGTGATCGCGGGGTTTCCCGCGGCGAGCGTAATCGCGCTAGCCGGCCGCCAGGCCTGGTAGAAGTACTTGGAGTCGAAGCAGGCGTTGCCCGCGTCCGCCTGCGCGGTCGAGAGCATCGCCAGCAGGCGCGCGTGTTCGGCCAGGCTGCCCTCGGTCATGATGAACGTGCGCAGGGTGCGCGCCCAGAAAGTCCCGGGGTTCTCGGTCGCGAATCTCGCCAGCTCGGTCTGCTCGGCGCTGCGGGTCGTGCTGGTGAGCGAGCCGAGCCGCATCGTTTCGTTCACGTCCGCGGCGTAGGCCGCGCTGTCCAGGGCCGGCGGTCCGGGTGCCCGGAACTGCGCGTTGGAAGTCAGCGTGAACGGCTTGATGTAGGCGTTGAAGCGGCCGATCGGATTGGTGCCGCGGAACTGGCCCGGGGCGGTGCCCGGGACATACGGGGCGAGCGCGACCGAACGCCCGTCATTCGCCCGCAGCGCCAGCATGCCGGCCGCCGCCTCGGAGCCTATGGCCAGGCCAGCCGTCCTGGCGGGGCCGGCGACAGAGGTGGCCAGGTAGCTGTCGTACTCGCCCTGGTACGAGGCACTGCGCGAGGGAAACAGGCCCTTGAGCACGCCGTACGTCGCAGCGGCGATGGCCGCCTCCTGCGACGCGTCGGCCCCAGGTGTCGCCGGCGTGATGGCGTAGGGCTTGTGCGTGCCGACGATGGCCATGAGTGCGTCGTAGACCGCGAGCTGGACGGTCGCGAGGTCCACCGTGGCGTTGGGCCGCTGCTCCTCGGGGGTACCCGTGGCCGAGGCCGGCAGCAGGGCGGTGGTGCTGGCGACTTCGTACCAGCGCGAGATGGCGTTGGGACCGACGACGGCCATGGAAACGGGCGGAACCTCGATCGTGCCGCCGCCGCCGCCGCAGGCGCCGAGCAAGCTGCACGCGAAGGCGAAGGCCGCCAGGGGCATACGTGGCGAGTGTGTCATGGGTCCGCTCCTTTCGAGCCGGCGCGAGGCGAAGTGTTCGCCTGTCCTGGCGCCGTGGAGCAAGTGTGGGAAGCCGGCGCGGCCCGGGCAACGGCCGCGCGGCGAATGCCGGAAATCGCGTGTTGAACCGGCCCTGGCGCTGTTTGAGTGAGCCTGAGGGCCGTCAGGCGTCCAGCCAGCGGCAGATCTCTTTCCACTGCTCGAGGTCGCGCTCGACCTTGCCCGGGGACACGTCCCAGAGCGTCAGGCCGCGTGCCGCCAGGTGCACGTAGTTCTGGGTCGGCCGCAGGTAGCCCAGCACCGGCAGGCCCAGGCCGTCCACGAACTCATGCAGGTGGTCGGCCGCAATGGTGCGGGTATCGACCCGAGTGCCGATGATCCCCACCTGCATCCGGTTGGCCTTGCCGTGCCGGGCCAGTTCGTCGAGGAAGACGCGCGTGGCGTAGATGTCGAAGATGCTGGGCGACAGCGGCACCACCACCTTGTCGGCGATCTTCAGCGCTTCCTGGAACAGCTTGCCGTGCATCCCGGCCGGCGTGTCCAGTACCACGTGGGTGGTGCCCCTGGGTGGCCGGGCGATGTGGTCCTCGCTCACGTCCCAGCTGGCAATGGGCCGCGCCGAGGGCGGCCGCAGGTGAAGCCAGAGGCGGGACGACTGCTGCCGGTCCGCGTCGCCCAGCATCACCTGTTGGCCGCGGCTGGCGTAGTAGCCGGCAATATTGGTGGCGACAGTCGATTTCCCGACTCCGCCCTTGGGGTTGGCTACGACGACGACCGGCATGCACGGGCCTCCTCGGCTTCAAGGGGCCCCACAGCAGGAGCCGCATGCGCTATGTTAACGGGCATGGATGAGTTCGCAACCAGGCGGCCCGCCGAGGGCATCTACGTGCTTGCGGCACACCCGAACTGGCGGGAGTCGCGGGTGAACCGCCCGCTGTTCGAGCGGGCCCGCGGCGTCCCGGGGGTGAAGGTGCAGGACTTGTATGCCCGCTACCCGGACTACGACATCGACGTCGCGGCCGAACAGGCCCGGGCCCAGGCGGCCCAGCTGCTGGTGCTGCTGCACCCGGTGCAGTGGTATTCGATGCCGGCGCTGTTGAAGTTGTGGGTGGACGACGTGCTGGCCTATGGCTGGGCCTACGGGCCGGGTGGCACCGCGCTGCAAGGCAAGGACCTGTGGCTGGTGGCCAGCACCGGCGGGCCGGAAGCGTCGTACCACCCGCAAGGCTACAACCGCTATTTCTTCGACGCCTTCCTGCCGCCCTACGAGCAGACCGCGGCGCTGTGCGGCATGCGCTTCCTGCCGCCGCTGGTGCTGCACGGCTCGCACCGCGCCAGCAAGGAAGAAGTGCAGTCGCACGTGGAAGTCTTCGCCGACCGGCTGGCGACCTACCCCGACTGGCCCGAGATGGACGACCTGCCAACCTGCGCGGCCTGCGCCGTGCCGATCAGCGACCGCCCTGCCCCCGAACCGCAAGAGGCGGCCTGAATGGAACACGCACCGGCCTGGCTGACCAGCAGCCTCGTCTACCTGGCGGCGGCGGTGATCGCCGTGCCCCTGTCCAAGGCCATCGGGCTGGGATCCATCCTGGGGTACCTGGCGGCCGGCATCGTCATCGGCCCCTGGGGCTTCGGCTTCGTGTCCAACGTCGACGACATCCTGCACTTCGCCGAATTCGGCGTGGTGCTGATGCTGTTCCTGATCGGGCTGGAGCTGGAGCCGCGGCGCCTGTGGAGCCTGCGCCGCCCGATCTTCGGCTGGGGCAGCGCCCAGGTGCTGGGCTGCGCGGCACTGCTGTTCGCGGCCGGCCTCGCCGCCGGCGCGCCCTGGCGCACGGCGCTGGTGGCGGCGCTGGGGCTGGCACTGTCGTCAACCGCGATCGCGCTGCAGGTGATGGGCGAGCGCAACCTGCTGCCCACCAGCACCGGCCAGGCCGGGTTCTCCATCCTGCTGTTCCAGGACGTGGCCGCGATCCCGATCCTGGCCCTGCTGCCGCTGCTGGGGGTGGCGCAAGGGCCGGACGCCGCCAGCGGCTCGATCTGGCTGCAGGCCGGCAAGATCGTCGGCGTCATCGCGCTGATCATCCTGGGCGGACGGCTGTTGCTGCGGCCGCTGCTGCGCCTGATTGCCAAGAGCCGCACGCCCGAGATCTTCACCGCCGGCGCCCTGCTGCTGGTGGTGTCCATCGCGGCGCTGATGCAGCTGGTGGGCCTGTCGATGGCGCTCGGCGCCTTCCTGGCCGGCGTGCTGCTGGCCGACAGCGAATACCGGCGCGAGCTGGAAACCGATATCGAGCCGTTCAAGGGCCTGCTGCTCGGGCTGTTCTTCATGGCGGTCGGCATGAGCATCGACTTCGGCATTCTGTGGCGCTCCCCGGGCACCATGGCGCTGATCGTCGTGGCGCTGCTGGTGCTCAAGGGCGCGGTGATCTGGGGCATCGCCAAGCCGATGGGCATTCCCCTGCTGGAGCGGCCGGTGTTCATCGTGTTGCTGGCCCAGGGCGGCGAGTTCGCTTTCGTGGTGTTCCAGGCCGCGGCCGGCGCGCAGGTGTTCTCCGCCGAGACGTCGTCGCTCCTGATCGGCGCGGTCGCGGTGTCGATGCTGGTCAGCCCGGTGCTGCTGGTGGCGGTCGACCGGCTGCTGCTGCCGCGGCTGGAGGGCCGCGCGCGCACCCTGCCGGAGATCAGCGAGCCGCAGCATGCGCCGGTGATCATCGCCGGCTTCGGCCGCTACGGCCAGATCATCGGCCGCCTGCTGAATGCGCAGGGCTTCGCGGCCACGGTGCTGGACCACGACGCGGACATGATCGAGGCGGCCCGCAGCTTCGGCTACAAGGTGTTCTACGGCGACGCCACGCGCCTGGACCTGCTGCGCACCGCCGGCGCCGAAACGGCACGGGTGCTGGTGGTGGCGGTGGACGACAAGGAGCAGTCGCTGCGCATCGTCGACCTGGCGCGCGAACACTTCCCCCATCTCGAGCTGGTCGCCCGCGCCCGCGACGTGACGCACTGGAACGCGCTGCGCGACCGCCAGGTGATGCGGGTGGAACGCGAGGTGTTCGAGTCCAGCCTGCGCAGCGGCCGCACCGTGCTGGAGCTGCTGGGCCTGCAGCCGTACGAGGCGCGCCGCCAGGCGATGCGCTTTCGCCGCCACAACCTGGCGCTGTTCGAGAAGATGTACCCGCATCACCGCGACCAGGCCAAGCTGATCGCGGTGGTGAAGGAGGGCAGGCAGCAGCTGGAGCAGCAGATGGCGCGGGAACGGGCGGAGAACGCGGAGAGGATCAAGCAGGGGGAGGATCGAAGGCCGGGGTGGGAGGCGGAAGGCGATTGAGCCCAGGCTCGCACGAAAGGACACGCGATGACCGAAATCCTGTTCGTGGCCGTGGTGGCGGCCGTCATGGTGATGTTCGTATTTGCAGTGCTGAAGATGGAAGGCCCGCGGGACCGATACGGCGTCGTGCTGCTGGTGCTGGCGTTCTGGCTTGCGGTGCCTGGGGTGCTGGCCTACCGCGGTGACCTGGACCGGTATGCGCCGGTGCCGCCGCCTGGCTTCATCCTGTTCGCGCTGCTCACGCTGGGGACGGTGATGCTGGCCTTCTCCGGCTTCGGTGCGCGCATGGCGCGCTTGCCCCTGGCGGGGCTGGTGGGTTTTCAAGTCTTCCGCGTGCCGCTGGAACTGGTGCTGCACCGGCTCTATGCCGAAGGCGTGATTCCGGTGCAGATGACTTATGCGGGGCGCAACTTCGATATCGTCACCGGGGTGCTGGCGGCGCTGCTGGCAGTGTGGATCTGGAAGGGCCAGGCACCACGCTGGCTGGTTCTTGCGTGGAACCTCCTGGGGCTCGTGCTGCTTGCCAACGTCGTCACGATCGCCGTTCTTTCGACGCCGGTGCCGTTCCGCCAGTTCATGAACGAACCCGCCAACCTGCTGCCAAGCACGTTCCCGTATGTGTGGCTGCCGATGTTCCTGGTGCAGGCCGCCCTGTTCGGGCACCTGCTGGTGTTCCGGGCGATTCGCCGCGGCGCGTCGTCGCGTTGAATCCATCGGATGCCATGCCGAACACGACAGGCTCGTCGGCTAGCAGGTCAATCGAGGAACGCCCCGCCGGCCCGCGCCCCCCACTCGTCCCGGCGACCGCGCGCAAGTTGGCGCTAGCCGCCAATGCAAGGGTGGTGATCCTGGTCGAGGGCTGGAGCGACCAGGCGGCCATCGAAACGTTGGCGCGCAGGCGCGGTTGGGATCTTCATGCCGAAGGCATTCTCACCCTGCCCATCGGAGGCGTGACGAACCTTGGCGCGTTTGTCCAGGCGCTCGGCACATCGGGGCTGGGCCTCAGCCTGGCCGGCCTGTGTGATGCCGCCGAGGAGGACTATGCCAGGCGAACTCTCGAACGGGCAGGAATGGGGACAGGCCCCGGGCGGACCGGCCTGGAAGCAATGGGCTTTTTCATTTGCGAAGCCGATCTCGAGGACGAGTTGATTCGCGCCCTGGGCACCACGGCTGTCGAGGCCGTAATCGATGCGGAGGGTGAACTGAGCTCGTTTCGCAAGTTTCAAAGTCAGCCGGCGCAAAGGGGACGCAGCCTCGACGCGCAGCTGCGTCGCTTCATGGGCACACGCGCGGGGCGCAAGGTCCGCTACGGGTCGCTCCTGACTGATGCGATAGCTCTCGCCTACGCGCCACGCGCACTGGAGCTCGTGATCGACCACGCGCGTTCCCAGGCCGCGTTTTCAGCAGCCGCTTGACAGGTGCAGCGGCGAGCTTCTCAATCGGGCCATGCCCCGCATCCTCTTGCGCATCCTTTTCCGGCTGGCCTTGTGCAGCGTGGCTGCCTACCTGCTCTGGCGCAAGCTGGGCGCGTCCGGCCTCGCCTTTTCGGCCCCCATCTTCGGCGTCGCGCTGGCGCGGCCCATCATCGAGCTGGTCGCCGAGTTCACGGGGCTGGTGAAGCACGCCGCGCTGGCGGACCTGCAAGGCCGCAATTTCGAGCATCGCGGGCAACGGCTGGATATTTCCGAAGACGGCCAGGCGCACCGCTGGGTCAGCGTGCGCGACGTCCGGAAGATCATCCCTTCGTTCCCGCGCGACGCCGTGCTGCGCACCCAGTTCCCCGACGACCTTCTCCACGATGCGTCCCTGGGCGGTGAGCGCATTCGCGCCGACGCGCTGCTCGCCTACCTGCGCAAGGCGACGGAAACGGAGGCGATCAAGTTCCGCAACTGGCTTGAACGCGACGTCGTGTACCCGGCGGCGAAGATACGGGAGCGATCGGCCGCGGCCGACGTCAATGCGCGATGAACCCGTCCCACGCCAGCTTCAGTCCGGTGAGCAACATCCCCAGGTAGATCAGCCGATAGAACAGCTTCGGCTCCATCCGCCGCGCCATCTTCACCCCGATCACCACCCCGACCGGCGCGAACGGCAGCAGGGCCACCGAGGTCGCCATGTTGCGCATGTCCAGCAGCCCCAGCCAGGCATACGGGATCCACTTGCTCAGGTTGATGACGAAGAAGAACACCGCCATCGTGGCCGTGAACACCAGCGGCGGCAGCCGCAGCGGGATGACGTAGGCGTTGATCGCCGGGCCGCCGGCATGGGCGACGAAGCTGGTGAAACCGGAGAAGGTGGTGAGGATCGCGCCCAGCCACCTGGGCGGGTTCGGGCTGTCCGGTTTGGGCGGGAACAGCAGGCGCTGGGCCAGCAAGGCCAGCGTGCACAGACCGACGATGCCGGCGACCAGGCGGGAGTCCAGCAGGCGGAAGGACAGCGTGCCGACCACCGTGCCCACCAGGCCCATGGGCAGCAGGAACTTGAGCAGCGGCCAGTCGAAGCTGCGCCGGAAGGCGGCCAGGCCCATGATGTCCGTCACGAACAGGATGGGCATGAGGATGGCCGCTGCGTCGGGGACGGTCACGGCCAGCGCCATCATCGGGACGGCGAGGGAGGCGAAGCCGGCGCCGAAGCCGCTCTTGCTGATGCCCAGCAGGATGACGGCGGGGATGGCGGCAGCGTAGAACTGCCAGTTGGTGATGAGGGGGAAGGTCAAGGCCAGGATTGTGCGCGAGGGCGGAGACGGGTTTGGCGCCGCCGCCCCTCACCCCAACCCTCTCCCCGGAGGGGAGAGGGAGCAACTGCCGTCAACCGAGGCGTTGTTTCAAGGTCCGCAACGACACCAGCAGGTCGCCAATGAACTTGGCCGTGGCTTCGTCGACCAGCTCTCCCTCCGCGTTGAACCTGGTGGCGGCGTGCGAGATGAACACCTCGGGCTTGTTGACGGTGAAGGAGTTCATGAACACCAGCACCTTGCGCAGGTCGTACTGCACGCGCGCCGTGCCCACCGGCCCCGGGCTGGCGCCCATGATGGCGACCGGCTTGCCGTCGAACGGCGGCTCGGGCGGGCGCGACATCCAGTCCAGCGTGTTCTTCAGCACGCCGGGAATGGAGAAGTTGTATTCCGGCGTGACCAGCAGCACGGCGTCCGCCGCGCGGATCTGCGCCTTCAGCGCCGTTACTTCGGCCGGTTCGCCGGCGGCCCGCACGTCGTCGTTGTACATCGGGATGCGGCCGATGTCCGCGATCTCGATGACTATGCCCTCGGGCGCGAGCTTCTGCGCCGCGCGCAGCGCCATGGAGTTGTAGGAGCCCTTGCGCAGGCTGCCGGAGATGCCGAGAACTTTCATGTTGTCTTTGGGAGTTGGGAGGAAGGAATTCATTCGGGCCGGATGTTGAGCGTCTTCACCAGCCTGCCCCAGTGCTCGACGTCGCGCTTGACGACCACGCGCGCATCGTCGCCCACCAGTGCCAGCGGCTTGCCGCCGCCCTTCTGCAGCGCTTCCTGCACGTCGGGTGCGGCGGCCACCTTGGCGAACTCGGCGCGCAGCTTCTGCAGCACCTCGGGCGGCGTCTTCGCCGGCGCGAACAGGCCGAACCAGCTTTCCAGCTCCAGCGGCGCCACGCCGGTTTCCAGCACCGTGGGCACTTGCGGGTGCATGCCGTTGCGGGCGGCGCCGGACACGGCCAGTGCGCGGACGTTACCGGCATCCACCTGCGGCCGCGCCGTCGGCGACAGGTCGAAGAACAGGTCGACGCGGCCGCCCAGCAGGTCCTGGTAGGCCGGCTGCGCGCCGCGGTAAGGCACGTGGGCCACGTCGACCTTGGCCAGGTGCCACAGCGCCGCCGCCAGCACGTGCTGGCCCGAGCCGTTGCCGGCCGACGCGTAATTGAGCTTGCCCGGGTTCGCCTTCGCGTAGGCGATCACGTCCTGCAGCGACGCCAGCGGCAGCTCCTTGCGCGCCATCAGCGTGTAGCTGTAGCTCACGAGCAGGCCGACCGGCTCGAAGTCGCGCAGGCTGTCGTACGGCAGGTTCGGGTACAGGCCGGGGTTGAGCGCCAGGTTGGAGACCGAGCCCACCAGCAGCGTGTAGCCGTCGGCCGGCGCCTTTGCCGCCAGGTCGGTGCCCACCAGCGTGCCGGAGCCGGGCCGGTTCTCCACCACGAAGGGCTGGCCCAGGAGCTTGCCCATGCGGTCGGCCAGCAGCCGGCCGACGTTGTCGAAGCCGCCGCCAGGCGGCTGCGGCACGACGATGCGCACCGCCTTGTTCGGGTAGGCTTGCGCGTGGGCCAGCGGCAGGGCAAGTGCGAGCGCCACGCCCGCGGCCAGGTGGCGGCGCCGCATCTAGCGCTCCAGCTCGCCGCCGGCCAGCCAGCGCGCGCCGCGCCGGTACAACTGCTGCACCTGCGGGCCCTTGAGCATCGGCATGTCCATCTTGACCTGGTAGCCGATGCGCGTCTGGATGTAGGCCAGGTGGCGATAGCCCTCGGGCATGGAGGCGAGCAGCTTCGCATCGAGCTTCAGCTGCGCGCTGGGGTCGACCGGGTCGATGCGGTCCTTCTCGTAGATCGGCTGGCGGTGCAGCACCTTCCAGCGGGCTTCGTGCTTGGTGATGAAGTCGTAGAAGCGGCCGGTGCAGACCACGTCGCACAGCACCGGCCCGCCCACGCCCTCCACCATGCCGCGCTGCGAGATGGTCATCTTGGTCTGGGCGATGGCGCGGTCGCCCGCCACCTCGATGGCCGAGCCGCCCAGGAAGTGCAGGATGCTCACGCCCTTGTCCCAGCCCTCCTGGGTGACGCGGATGAAGTCGCGGAACGAGCCCTGGAACCAGGTGGCCATCATCACGCCGTCCGGGTGCCAGACGGTGGCGAAGCGCTCCCAGTCGCCGGCGTCGCGCCAGACGGCCCAGCGCTCCACGAGTTCGCGAATAAGCTGCTTGTCTACAAGGTCGTGGGTCATGGGGGATTCTCGGTCGGACAGAGACTGGGTCGCACTCTAGGCGCCCGGCTGGCGAGGCGAAAGGCCGCGGCGGCAAATGAGTTTTCCGCGAGGTGGAACAAAGGGCGTCCTGCTGCGAACTTGCGACCTCGTCCTACAGGAGCGGAGACCTGCGGATACACCGGCTAAGATGCGGAAATGGCATCCTCTCGGGAGCCTGATCGTGCGCGAAGCCGGGGCTGCCGATCCCAAGTCCGAAGCCGCATGACCCCTCCGACCACCGCTGCCGAGC
>JAQGMU010000018.1 GCA_028292195.1 Ramlibacter sp.
TGCGCTTGCTTCGCGGGCGCGGAGGAGGAGGCCGGCGCCATTGAACTCTGTGCGATGCGGTACGGATCATCCGCCACAACCGCGCCGCACATCAGAGCGCCCGCGACGAGGCAGCCCAGCCGCAACCGTCGTCCTGATGCCATGTTCGCCTCCCTTCGCTGTGGGTCCGGCCCAGTCTATCGCAGCCACCACGTGTCCGGATCCGGCCAGACTGCGATCGGATCCGGCCGTATCTTCCGCCCATGGCCTTCACCGCAGAACCCGAACACCGCGGCGCGCTGCGCCTGGCTGGCTACGACTGGCAAGCGGTCGAAGCGGACCTGGACCAGGAGGGGGTCGCGGTGCTGCCTGGCCTGCTGCCGGCGGACGAGTGCAAGGCCCTGGCGCTGCTCTACGAAACCGGTGGCGAGGGCACCTTCCGCAGCAAGGTCGTGATGGCGCGCCACGGCTTCGGGCGGGGCGAGTACAAGTACTTCGACTATCCGCTGCCGGACCTGCTCCAGCAGCTGCGCACGGCGCTCTACGCCCGCCTCGTCGCCACCGCCAACCGGTGGAACGCGTCACTCGGGCTGGAGCCGCGCTATCCCGCCGCCCATGCCGAGTACCTGGCGCGCTGCCATGCGGCCGGCCAGGACCGTGCGACGCCGCTGCTGCTTCGCTATGGCCCCGGAGACTACAACTGCCTGCACCAGGACCTGTATGGCGAGAACGTGTTCCCCTTGCAGGCGGTGATCCTGCTCTCGCCACCGGGGGAGGCGTTCGACGGCGGGGAGCTCGTCCTCACGGAGCAGCGGCCGCGCATGCAGTCGCGGCCGCTGGTCGTGCCGCTGCGCGAGGGCGATGCGGCGGTGCTCGCGGTGAGCCACCGCCCGGTGCAGGGCGCGCGCGGCAGCTATCGCGTCAACATGCGGCACGGCGTGAGCCGGATCCGGCGTGGCACGCGCAGCACGGCCGGCCTGATCTTCCACGACGCGGCTTGAAGGACTTTCGAGGCGCAGGTGATGGCTCCCGAGCGCGGGCTCAGGAGCTGGCCGGCACCCGCTCCTTGGCCAGCCACTTCACGGCACCGACCATGTCGTTGTAGAACACCCGGTAGTCGCCCTCGCCGAACGCGAGCCGGGCGAGGTAGGCGAGGCGGCTGTCGGGCACCACGATCGCCCGCCGCAGGCCCAGCGCCCGCCGGTCCTCGTCCAGCTTGCGCTGCACGGAAGCCAGCTCCACGGCCGGCGGCTTCATCTCCAGCACGTCGAGCAACACGCGCCACCGGCCCGATTCCGCCGCCAGCCGCAGCACCTCGTGCTGCACCTTGCGCAGCAGTTCTTCGGAAGGCTGGCCGCGCATGCGCGCGACGATCATGTCACCGACCAGCTCGACCCACATCGCAGACTCTGTCATGGCGGCGAGTATGGGCTATCAGCCGAAGCTGCGCGTGAGCAGCGGCTTGGGCATGGCTCATTCCCCCACGAGCGCGACGTCCATCGCGCCGCGCGCGCCGACGGCGCGTTCCCAGCCGGCGACCTGCAGCGGCGCGGCGCCCCAGTCGGTGCCGTAGACGTTCCGGCCGTTGCGCAGCATTTCCAGCGCGACCCGCGCGGCCGGCACGTGGCCCTCGTCGGCCAGCGCGACGAAGCGGCCATAGGCGGCGGACCAGCGGCCGGCGCGGTGCAGGCGGATCGCCTCGCGGAAGCGCGCATCCTGCGCTTCGCGCGACGATGCGGCCACCGCGCCTTGCACGGGCGCTTCCTTCCACTGTGCCTGCACCGTCGCGCAGCAGGCCAGCACGGCTGCTGCGAAGAGGGAACGGATCGGGAGGCTGCGGACGGTGGTGTTTTGCATGGTGGTGCTCCTTGGGATCAGGTGGGGGAAAAGCCTGGTGCTTCGCTGGCAGCAAGAGTAGGCAGGTCCGGCGCCGGGCGAAGTGCGCTTTCGTACCGCAACGCGCAGGTTGCGCCGGCGGCGTGCCAGGTGTCACGGATCGAGCGCGGCCGTCGCAGGTGCGCGACCGGACTTGCCGGCCAGGCTCCCGTGGCCGGCCCGACCGAAAAAAAGCGCCGCGGAGCGGCGCTTTTGGGAACGCCCGCGGGTGCGGGCGAAGGAGACAACCTGTTCCTTACTCGGCCGAGGCCAGGTGGGCGATGGGCTGGGGCAGCTCGCGCCGGGCCAGCAGCACCGAGCCGCTGTCTTCGCCGTTCAGGGCGGCGACGTAGTCGCGTTCGGCGGTGTATTCGGCGCTCACTTCAGCGCGCGTGCGCTCGCCGCGGAAATCGGCCAGCTGGTCATACGACTGCGACCACGGGTCGATGCCGGAGGCGCGGGCCTGCTGCAGGTCGGCCTGCACTTGCGCGCGGCTCATGGAGGAAGTGAAGGGCATGGCTTCCACCGTGATGTCGTCGGCAAAGGCGTTGCCGGCCGCGGCGGTGGCGATCACGAGGGCGAGAGCGAAATTGCGGTTCATGGTGGATTCCTTGGAGGTGGGCTGGTTCGGGTTCGTCGTCTTCGAGTGACCTGCACTGCGCTTCCGACGAAATGAACTGTAGGTGCCCGCCTGCGCAGCGCATGTGCGAATCCGCACCGGGCAATGCATGCCGCGGCGGGCGAGTGCGAACAAGTTGGCGCCGCGATGCCTCGCATGGCGATCGCGTGGGAACAGCCCCGCGGCTTAAGGGAGTTCCTTAAGCGCCGGCGCTCAACCGGCGGTGACCAGGTCCCCCATGGCGAAGACCGAGACCGGGATGCGGCCCGCCAGCTGCTCCGCGGTGTGCGACATCCAACTGAGCTTCTTCAGTTCCTCCACCTTCGCCTGGCGTTCCTGTTCGAGCTCTTTCGGGGTGAGATCGGCGGCGTCCTCGATCAGGGTGACGATTTCGTCGAGGTCTGCCGGATTGACTGCATGGTTCTTTGACATGCGGCGAGTGTCTCTCATGATGGACTTGCGTGCCTGAAACGTTTGGAGATCCCGCAGTAAAGGGTCGCCGGGGCTTGACAGCCTTCAATCGCCGCGCACCCGGGCTGCCTGCTCGCCCCGCAGCAAGGCCAATGCGGCACGGACATCACCGGCCACGATGCGGCAAGGCACGCCCAGCATCAGGTTGAGCGGCAGCCCGAACTCCTCCAGCTGCCAGCCGTCGGCGTCGACCAGCCCTTCGCCCACGGCCTGCGGATAGCGGCGGCGGATCCGCTGCGCGAAGCTGCCCTCCGCGCCTACATAGCCGATCACCAGTTTGCCGCGCGCGACGGCGTAGCCGACTTCGAAGCAGGTGCCGCTATCGGGCTCCGGCCCGCGGAAGAAGTCGAGGTTGGCCAGCACGGCGTCGCAGCCCTCGATGCGCGCCACGTTGGCTTGGTAGATCCGTTCGGCCAGGGCGCGGGGCTGGAGGTCGCCGGGCATGGATTCGTCGAGCGGAAACACCCCGGTGAAGCCGTACTCGGCGCACAGGGCCACCAGCCGGCGGCCGTGTTCGGCGGCGTCGGGCCGGAACACGTCGGGCCCGGCGAGGTAGAGGCGCTGGATCCTCACGCTGCCAGCTGGAACCAGGGACGCGAGCGGTCGTGCATCGCCGTGACCCGGACGACCGAGCCCTCCTCGATCTGGACCGGCGCGTCGAAACCATAGATCGTGTGCTGCCAGTTCGAAACCTGGCGCGGCCGGGAGGGGTGGTTCTCGAAGCGGACGCCCTCGACCAGGTCGATGCGAATCCACTGGATCAGCCCGTAGCACAGCCCGCTCCTGCGCGCGGTGATCCGCAGTTCCTTCTTCTCGGGAGGAAATGCGGCTTGCCGGGAGAAATCGAACCGGAAGGCCTCGATGTCGTCGCTCAGCAGGACCGGGGCCAGGTCCTCCCGGTACAGCGGCCGCTTCTTCGGGTGAATGGCATTGAAGTCGCCCAGGTCGAAGCCGAAGCTTTCGCCGACGTGCAGATTCTTCCCGAGTGCATCGCCGCCGACGAGCGCGATCATGATGCTGGCCGAAGACGGCAGGATCTCGCCGTCCGGTTTCAGCAGGCGTGCCTTGGCATCCTCGATCGCCGGAAGAACACCCTCCCCCAGCAATTCGCTGGAGAAGATCTCGTGGACCAGGATGTCCGCCGGGGCCGCCAGGTCCTTGCCCAGCTGGACCGCGTGCGAGGGCTTGGCCAGGACCGTCACGCGATCCTGGTAGCGGTTGCGCTCGATGATCCTGCGCGCGGTGGCGGCGACCAGGCCAACGGCCTCGCAGCTCACCACTTTCCTGGCGCCCAGCCTGGCCGCCATCATCGCCAGCAGCCCGGAGCCGGTCCCGATCTCCAGGACCACCTTGTCCGGCGTCACGAGCCTTGCGAGTCCATCGTGGAAGGCCTGGTTGCGCTCCGGCTCGTTCATCATCGGGACGTGCCAGAGCGGAACGAGTTGGCTCAGGATCCATTCCGCGCCCAGCCTGGCGGTCAGGTTGTCCGGATGATCTTTCAGCAGGTCCCGGCAGACCTGCAGGGCCTGCTCTCCCCGGCCGGCTTCGAGCAGGCAGAGCGTCGCCTTCTTCAGGGTTTCAGCGTCGGCGGGCGCCAGCGCCAGCGCCGCCTGGTAATCCGCCACCGCCTCCTGCGTCTTCCCCAGCTGGTGCAAGGTGTCGCCCCGCGCGACCCGCAAGCCGGCAAGGTCAGGCGCCAGCTTGATGGCCTGGCTGAAACTGGCGATCGCTTCCTGCGGCTTGCCGCTTTCCAGCAGCACCAGGCCTGCGTTGAAACAGGTTTCACCGGTCGGCGCGATCTGGTTCGCCCTTCCGTAGCTGGCCAGGGCCTGGTCGAATTGCCGCAGCGCCTTCTGGCAATTGCCACGGACCGTCCAGGCCGCAAGGGACGAGGGGTCCAGCTTGATGGCCCGGTCCGCCAGCGCGACGCCCTCGTCGAACGCATTCAGCTGAAACCTGCACTCGGCCAGGCTGGCCCAGCCATCCGAGCTGCCGGGGAACCTGTCGGTGTAGATGCCGAAGTACCGTGCCGCGCCCTCGAAGTTCTTCAGCTCCCGTTCGCACATTCCGATGTTGAAAAGGACGTCGGCGTTCTCGTCGTCGGGATTGCGAATGCGCAGCAGCAGCTCGAGCGCCCGGCCGTGGTTCCCCGCCAGCGCGTTCATCGTGGCGCACAGCCGCGCGATCTCGTGGTTGGCCGGATCCTGCCGGCACAGGGCCTCGCACTGCGCGATGGCTTCGGCGTGGCGGCCTTCCCTGAAGGTCCGCTTCAAGGCGTCGATGTTGACCGTCATGAAACTCACTCCGCCTTGATGTTCGCTTCTTTCACGATGCGGGCATTGGCGGCGTATTCCCTGGCGATCACCGCCGCGAACTGCTCCGGCGTGCCGGGGCTGGGCACGTTGTCGAGCTTGCGCAGCTGCTCCTGCACTTCCTTGTCGGCCAGCACCTTGTTGATGTCCGCATTCAGGCGCCGCACCAGCTCCGGCGGCGTGGACGCCGGCGCGTAGAAGCCGAACAGCGAGGTGAGGTTGGCTTGCGGATAGCCCAGCTCCGCCAGGGTCGGCACCTGCGGCAGCTTGGCCAGGCGGCGCGGCCCGGTCACGGCCAGCACGCGCAGCTTGCCTTCGTCTATCAGGGCGTTGAGGGGCGCAAAGGGATTGGCGACCATCAGGTCGAACTGGCCGCCGGCGGCGTCGGTGATCAACTGGGTGCCGCCCTTGTACGGAACGTGCGTCAGGTCGGCGCCCGACTTGCGGCGGATCTGCTCGATCATGATGTGGCCGAGCGTGCCGAAGCCCGAACTGGCGATGCTCACCTTGCCCGGCGCGGCCCTGGCCATCGCGATCGCGTCCCTGAAGCTGCCGCCCTTGAAGCGCTGCGTCGCCAGCACGTAGACCGGCGAGTACATCACCGACGCCACCGGCGCTATGTCCTTCAGCGGCTCGTACTGCAGCTTCATGAGGTGCGGGTTCAGCGTCAGCGGGCTGATCGCGGCAAAACCCAGGGTGTGGCCGTCGTCGGCCTTGGCCACGGCATCCATGCCGATGGTGCCGCCGGCGCCGGCGCGGTTGTCCACCACCACCGGCTGCCCGAGCAGCGGCCGCAGGCGCTCGGCGAGCATGCGCGCGACCACATCGTTCACGCCGCCCGCCGGATAGGGCACGATGATCTTCACTGGCCGCGTCGGCCACCCGGCCTGCGCGCGTGCGGTGAGCGGCAGTACGGCGGCTGCGAGCGAGCCCAGTCCCAGCCCGAGGGCGCGGCGGCGGGATGTCATGTCTTTTTTTCCTGTTCGAACCATTGGCGCGCCAGCCGGTCCCAGAAGCTCGCGCCCAGGCCGAGGATGTCGTCGTTGAAATCGTAGGCGGCGTTGTGCAGGTTGATGCCCGGCTTGCCGCCGGCGCCGTTGCCGATGAAGCCGTAGGCGCCCGGCACCTTTTCCAGCATGAAGCCGAAGTCTTCCGCGGTCATCGCCGGCAGCACGTCGGCGTGGGCGTTGCCCGCACCGACCGTGGCCGCCATCACCTGCGCCATGAAGCGCGCCTCGGCCGGATGATTGACCGTGGTCGGGTAGCCCGGCTTGATGATCACTTCCGCGCTCGCGCGGTGCGCCTGCGCCACGTGGCTGCTGATGCGCTCCAGGCCTTCGACCAGCTGGTTCAGCGTCGCGGTGCCCAGCGTGCGGCAGGTGCCGTAGATGAAGGCCTCGTCGGGGATGATGTTCTCCACCGTGCCGGATTCGATCTTGCCGACGGTGAGCACCGCGCTGTCCAGCGGATCGACAGCGCGCGACACCAGGGTCTGCAACTGGCCGACGATGGCGCAGGCGACGGGGATAGGATCGACCGTGGTGTGGGGCTGGGCCGCGTGGCCGCCCTGGCCGCGGATGCGGATCTCGAAGCGGATGGCCGAGGCCATGATGGGGCCGACCCGCACCCCCATCTGCCCGGCCGGCAGCGCGGGCCAGTTGTGCAGGGCGAACACCGCCTGCATGGGGAATTGGTCGAACAGGCCGTCTTCCATCATCTTGCGCGCGCCGGCGCCGCCCTCCTCGCCCGGCTGGAAGATGAAGTGCACCGTTCCGTTGAAGTCCGGCTGCTTGGCGAGCAGCGTCGCGCCGCCCAGCAGCATGGTCGTGTGGCCGTCGTGGCCGCACGCGTGCATGCGGCCGGGGTTGGTGCTGGCGTAGGCTAGAGCGTTGGCTTCCTGCACCGGCAGCGCGTCCATGTCGGCGCGCAGGCCGATGGCGCGCGCCGGGTCGTCGGCATCCGGGCCCTGGCCGCGCAGCGTCGCGACGACGCCGGTGCCGCCCAGGCCGCGAACCAGCGGCAGGCCGAGCGCCTGCAGCCAGGCGGCGACCTGGCCGGAGGTGCGCGACTCCTCGAACTTCAGTTCGGGATGGGCGTGCAGGTCGTGGCGGAACTTGATGAGCTTGCCGATATACGGCGTGACGTCGGGAGGTGATTGCATGTGCGCGCACGGCGGCGCGTGAGGCGCTGCGTGGGCTGGACTGATCTTAGCCGCTCGCGCGCGCCGCTGCCGGCTGCCGGGGAAGCACAATCACCCCCATGAACGAACCCGACATCGGTGCCGAACAAGAGGCCATCCACCAACCCCGGCTGTGGCGCGACAACGGCTGGACCGCCCGCGTGATCAAGAACGAGGACGACGACGGCTGGGCCGTGGCCATGACGCCGGACGGCCAGGTGGAGCCCGCGCTGGTCGGCCCCTGGACCATGGGCCGCGACAAGAGGAATCCCAAGCCCCTGGACACCTCCGCCTTCAACACGCTGGTGAAGACCGCCGCCGAATTCGTGCGCCGCCACGAACAGCAGCTGCATGCGGTGCTGCACCAGCAGATGGTCATCACCCATGCCGGCGGCCGCGTGAGCGTCACGCTGGACATCGCACCGGACGAAGAGAATCCCTCGGCGCTGCTGCGCGCCACGGATGGCGCGGGCGAGGTGCTGGGTGAGGCGCGCGTCTCGCCGGGCTTCAAGCTGACGCGCGCGAGTGCGGGCGCCTGGGCGGAGGCGGACTTCAGTCCGCAGGCCGTGCGCTAGCCGCCGGCGCGCAAAAAAAAAGCGCCGCGGAGCGGCGCCTGTGTGAACGCCCGCGGCTGCGGGCGAGGGACCACCTTTGCTCATTCGGCTGCGGCGACGTGGGCGATCGGCTGCGGCAGGTCGCGGCGGGCCATCTGCACGGAGCCGCTGTCTTCGCCGTTCAGGGAGGCCACTTCGTCGCGTTCGGCGATGTATTCGGCGGTCACTTCGGCGCGCGTGCGATCGCTGCGCAAGCCGGCCAGGTGGTCATAGTCCTGCGCCCACGGGTCGACGCCGGCGGCGCGGGCCTGCTGCAGGTCGGCCTGCACCTGCGCGCGGCTCAGGGTGGAGGTGAAGGGCGTGTTGTCCATGGTGATGTCGTCGGCGAAGGCGTTGCCGACGGCGGCGGTGGCGAGGAGCAGGGACAGGGCGAAGTTGCGGTTCATGGTGGATTCCTTGGATGGTTGGTTCGTTCGGGGCGTCGACTGCGAGTGACTCGAATTGCGTTGCCGACGAATGAACTTTAGGAGAGCGGCTGCGCGCTGCATGTGCGAATGCGCACCGCGCGATGCAGGTCGCGGCGGGCGGGTGCGAACAAGTTGGCGAGTTGGCCGGCACACCGCGGCGCCGGTGCGGTCGAGCAGGGCAGCTGGAAGACGAACGGCTTGCCATCGCCCGTTGTCTCCACGGCGGGTCAGTCATAAAGTCTGTCCGTCGGCCCTGCGCCCTCTCACCCGAAGAACCACCACGAAGGAGACCCCATGACAAGCCTCGCCACCGACGAGCCCGCGGGCACGCACCAGACCCGGAAGGCCACGGCCAGCGGCTGGATCGGCTCGGTGCTGGAGTACTACGACTTCTTCATCTACGCCACCGCGGCGGCGCTGGTGTTCCCGCAGGTCTTCTTCCCCAGCGCGGATCCGAAGGTCGCGATCATCGCCTCGCTCGCCACCTACGGCGTGGGCTACGTCGCGCGCCCGATCGGCGCTTTCTTCCTCGGCCACTGGGGCGACACCCACGGCCGCAAGACGGTGCTGATCATCTGCATGTTCCTCATGGGCATATCGACCATGGCGGTCGGCCTGCTGCCCACCTATGCCCAGGTCGGCCTGCTCGCCCCCACGCTGCTGGTGATCCTGCGGCTGGTCCAGGGCTTCGCGGTGGCCGGCGAGATCTCCGGCGCGAGTTCGATGATCCTCGAGCACGCGCCGTTCGGCCGCCGGGGCTTTTACTCCAGCTTCACGCTGCAGGGCGTGCAGGCCGGCCAGATCCTCGCCGCGGCCGTGTTCCTGCCGCTGGCGCACTACATGGACAAGGAAACCTTCCTTGCCTGGGGCTGGCGCATTCCGTTCCTGCTCAGTTTCGTCGTCATCATCGCCGGCTACATCATCCGCCGCGAAGTGGACGAGACGCCCGCCTTCGTCGAGGAAGGGTCGCAAGGCGGCGTGCCCAAGGCGCCGGTCGTCCAGGCCATCACCGAGAGCTGGCGCGACATGCTGCGCGTGATGTGCTGCGCGCTGATGAACGTGATCCCGGTGGTCACCACCATCTTCGGCGCCGCCTACGCGGTCCAACCCGGCTACGGCATCGGCTTCGAGAAGGACGTGTACCTCTGGATCCCGGTGCTGGGCAACATCGTCGCGGTGCTGGTGATCCCCTTCGTGGGCAACCTGTCGGACAAGATCGGCCGGCGGCCGCCGATCATCGTCGGCGCGCTGCTCTCGGGGCTGCTGTCGTTCGGCTACCTGTACGCGATCAGCATCCACAACGTGACGCTGGCCATCGCGATGTCGCTGCTGATGTGGGGCGTGGTCTACCAGGGCTACAACGCGGTGTTCCCCAGCTTCTATCCCGAGATGTTTCCGACCCGCACCCGCGTGTCCGGCATGGCGATCTCGCAGAACCTGGGCACGCTGGTCACGGCGCTGCTGCCGGCGCTGTTCGTCTGGGTGGCGCCGCCGGGCGCGGCCAACATTCCGATGACGATCGGCGCCATCACGCTGGGCGTGTGCATCGTCGCCGCGCTCTCGGCCTACACCGCGCGGGAAACCCACCGCGTGCACCTGAACGACCTGGGCAACAAGGACGCCGTGCCGGTGCCCAGGGAGCAGTACGACCGGCTGCGCGAACAGGCGATGGCGGGCAGCAGGGACGGCAATGCAAGGGCGGGGCTTCCGAATTGACATCGAACGCGAACCTAGGGTTAACCCTATAATGGCCTGTCTTGTCCAACCAGGCCGCGCCGATGTTCACCGTCTTCATGTCCCTCGCGCTCCTCGCACTCGTGGTGCTGTCCAAGCGCAATCACGCCATCGCAATGGAAGCCATGATGGCCGAGCGCAAGGCGTCTAGTTCCAGTTGAAGTAGAACCAGACGGTGGCCAGCGTCCCGATCAGCCACAGCAACCAGGTTTGCGACACGGCGTACGGGTACAGCATCATGGCCACGCCTGCCCACACGAGGGCCGGCCGCTTTTCCTTGCGGCCCCTGCGAAAGGCCAGGTAGCCCACGATGCCGAACAAGAGCAGGCCGGCCAGGTAGGCGGGGGTAGGCAGCTCGAGGCCGAGGGTGGAAAGTTCAGGAGGCATGCAGAGCGGCGATGTTACCCGCCAGGGACGGGATAGAGTCGCCCTCATGAGAAGACAGGCAGAGCACCGGATCCGCAAGGCCGCGGGTTTGGCATGCCCGGGATGGACCTGGGCCGCGGCCATCCTCATGAACGCGCCGTGGGTGGCCGGCGCCGCGGTCGCCGGCTGGATTGCGTTCACCGCCGATGCACCGGCGCTGAGCACCATGGCGGGCATCCTGTTCGCCGTGATCCTGCTCTGGGCCGTCCTGGTCACCATGGAGTCGTGGCGGGTGCTGCGCCGGTTCGCGCGCCGCCAATCCTTCAGCCGCTTGCACGCCGGCGAGCGCGCATAGACGCACCCTTGTGCAGCGCGGGTCCCGGGGCTTCAGGCGACGGCGAGCGCTTCCCGCGCACCCACCATGAGCCGGTCGATTTCCTGGGCCAGGGCGGAGATCGGAAACGGCTTCACCAGCAGGTTGGCGTTCGGCCCCACGGCCTCGCTGAGGGCGGCCGTGTTCGAGTAGCCGCTGGCGAAGATGACCGGCATGTTGAAGCCGCTGGCCCGCGCCCGCTTCACCACCTCGGCCCCGTTCAGCCGCGGCATCGCAAAGTCGATCACCAGGATGTCCGGCACGCCGGCGGCCATCATCGCCAGCCCCGCCGCTCCATCGGCGGCCTCCGACGCGTCGTAGCCCAGCAGGCGCAGCGATTCCACCAGCACGGCGCGCACATCGTCGTCGTCGTCGACGACCAGCACCTTGGTCGCAAGGGACTGCGGGGCCCCGGCCGGCGGAAGCACCGCTTCCAGCTCCGGCAGCGGCAACGCTGGCCCGGACAGCCGCAGCAGGATGGTCGCGGTGGTACCCGCCCCCACCTTGCTCACGATGCGCGCGGCGCCCCCCGCCTGCCGCGCGATGCCGTAGACCTGGGCCAGTCCCAGGCCGGTCCCCGCCCCGACCGCCTTGGTGCTGAAGAAGGGGTCGAAGGCCCGCAGCCGGGTCTCCTCCGACATCCCGCAACCGGCGTCGGCGACGCTCAGGTCCAGGTACTGCCCGTCCGCCAGTTCCACGTCGCCCTGCACCCGGCGCACCCGCGTGGAGATCCTCAGCACGCCGCCCCTGCCGCGCATCGCGTCGCGCGCATTGATGGCCAGGTTGAGGAGGGCGAGCTCGAGCTGCGCCCGGTCCGCCAGCACGCTCACCGAAGGCGAGTCGAGGTCGTACTCCAGCGCGACGCCGGAACCCATGGTGTTGGCCAGCAGCTCGGACATCTCCCGCAGGAAGGCGGTCACGTCGAGCGGCTTGGGATGAAGCCGCTGGGACTTCGAGAAGGCGAGCAGCTGGGCGGTGAGCCTGGTTCCGCGGGCCGCCGCGCGCAGGCCGTTCCGGGCCCACCTCTGCAGGCCCGGCCCGTCGCCCGGATGCATCTTGATCAGGTCCAGGTTGGCGCTGACCGCGTGCAGGAGGTTGTTGAAGTCATGGGCCAGTCCGGCGGTGAGCTGCCCGACGGCTTCCATCTTCTGCGCCTGGCGCAGGCGCGCCTCCATCTCCTGCTGCAGGCTCAGGTCGGTGACCACGCCGCCGATCAGCCGCGGCGCGCCCTGGTCCGAAACGATGTCGTTGATGGAGACATAGATCGGCAGCGCGCCCCCGCCGGACCGCGGGACGGCGAACTCCCCGCGCGCCGGCCCGGACCGCGGCGCGGCGAGCAAGGCCTCGAACCGGGGCCATTCGCCTTCCGCGAGGAAGTGCCGCAGGTGGTTGCCGACGACCTTCTCGAGCGGGGCGCCCAGGATCTCGGCGAGCCGGCCGTTGCCGTAGAGGATCACGCCCTCTTCGGAAAGCGTGACGGCACCCTCGGTCATCTGCTCGATGAGGAAGCGGTAGGGCCGGTCGGCATTGACCAGGGTGAAGATCTTGTTGGCTCCCCCCTGCTGCACCAGGACGGCGTCGACGTCGCCATGGCGGATCGCGTCGAGCGTGGTCTGCGCTTCCGCCAGCTGCGCACGCAGTTCCACGATGACGGCGGCGTCCGCGGCCTGCGTTGCCGCATCGTGCTCAGGGCGCATGCAATTCCCCGAAGCCCAGATTCAGGGCATTGGACACCTTCATCTCGTTCGACAGGTCACCGATGGCGCGGCGCGCGGGTGCGGGGAACAGCTTGATGAGGGTGGGCGCCGCGATGATCTGGGCCTGGGCCGCGAGCTCCGGGCGCAGGTAGATGTCGATCACCTCGAGGTCGTAGAGCCCGGCCAGGTGCTTTTCGCAGAAGCGCTGGATGTTCCGGATCGCACCCATCGAACGCGAGGTCGTCCCCGCGACGTACAGCCGCAGCACGTAGCGGCCGGCGCCGGGCAGCACGGTTTCAGCCGCCATGGGATAACTCCGGCACCGTCGGTTCGACGGAACGGATGTCGAGGCCGACCAGCACCTTGTCGGTGTTCGAGAGGTCCCCGATGATCTTGGTGAGCGGCGTGGGCAGGTGCCGGACCAGCGTCGGCAGCGCCAGGATCTGGTCGCCCGCGGCCAGTTGCGGATGGATGCGAAGGTCGATCACCACGATGGTGTACCTGCCGGCCAGGTGCGATTCGCAGATGGCGTTCAGGTTGCGGATGGCCGCCAGCGACTTGGGCGTCTGGCCGGCCACGTAGAGCCGCAGCGAGTAGTGGCTCGGGTCGCCGGGGGCGTCGCGCTGGATGGGGCCCGGGTCCGCGGGAGATCGAATGGCGTTCATGCCGCTCTCAGCTGCGCCGCTTTTCCATGATGGACCGGTCCGAGGCCCTCATGTTCTGCGCCAGGGCCCGGTGGGTGGACAGCCCCGTGGCGACCTTCTCCGCGGCCTCCAGTTCGGCGCGCATGTCCTCGATCTGGCGCTCGACGATCTGCCGGTTCCGGGCCAGCGCCCGCAGGCGGCTCTCGATCTCCTGGCGCGCCGAAGTCGCATCCTCCCGCTCGCTCGCTTCCTGGGTCACGCGGGCCGAGCCCGTGAGCACGCCCGCGGCGCCGATGTAGGCGGGGATCACGTTGATGCCCTCGGAGGTGATCTGGTACTCGCGCAGCTGGTTCGAGTGGCCCATGCCGCGCGCCTTCAGCACGTACAGGATCCGGTTGCGCTCCCCGTTGGAGGAGATGTTCGACAGCGAGATCCAGGCGTCCATCAGCGACGAGATGTCGTGGTCGGCGTCGTTCATCGTCTCGTCGACGCCCGCCAGGCTCGTGAACAGCGCGGTGATGCCGTGCGACTTGAGCAGGTCGATCAGGCGCAGCAGGATGGAGTTGGCCTCGGTGCGGGGCCCCCGGAACGCGGAAATCGGGTCGACGACGACGATGGACGGGTTGAACAGGCTGATGTCGCGATGCATCTTCGCCAGGTGCATCTCCACGCCGTAGAGGCTGGGCCGGGCGGCTTCGAACCGCAGCAGGCCGGAGTCCAGGTGCGTGCTGAGGTCGATGCCGATCGACTTCATGTTGCGCTCGATCTGCTTGGGCGACTCCTCGAAGGCGAAGTAGAGGCACTTCTCGCCCCGGCGGCAGCAGGCGTCGATGAAGCTCGCCGCAAAGGTCGTCTTGCCGGTGCCCGCCAGGCCGGAGATCAGGATGCTCGAGGCCCGGAAGTAGCCGCGGCGGTCGAACATGTGGTCGAGGTGGAGGATGCCGGAGGAGACGATCTCGTCGGAGGTGTGGTGGTCCAGGCCGGCGGACGTGACCGGGAACACGCTGATGCCCTCGGTGTCGATGAGGAAGGGGTATTCGTTGGTGCCGTGCGAGGAACCGCGGTACTTCACGACCCGCAGCCTTCGGGTCGTCACCTGGTCGACCACCCGGTTGTCGAGCAGCACGACGCAGTCGGAGATGTACTCCTCGATGCCGAAGCGGGTCAGCTGGCCTTCGCCGCGTTCGCCCGTGATGATGGCCGTGACGCCCTTCGCCTTGAGCCACTCGAACAGGCGCCGCAGTTCCGCGCGCAGCAGGCCGGAATCGGAGAAGCTCGAGAACAGGGTCTCGATGGTGTCGAGGACCACGCGCTTCGCGCCGACCTGCTTGATGGCGTAGTCCAGCCGGACGAACAGGCCCTCGAGGTCGTAGTCACCGGTCTCCTCGATCTCGCTCGGGTCGAGCCGCACATGGTCGATCACGAGCCGCTTCTGGGCCACCAGGTTCTCGAGGTCGTAGCCGAGCGAGGCGACGTTGGCTGTCAGGTCGTTGGCGTGCTCCTCGAACGACATGAACACGCCGGGCTCGTCGTACTGCTCGGCGCCGGCGACCAGGAAGGTCATCGCGAACAGGGTCTTGCCGCAACCCGCGGCGCCGCACAGCAGGGTGGGCCGCCCCTCGGGCACGCCGCCGCCGGTGATCTCGTCGAAGCCGACGATGCCGGTCGGCGTCTTGGGGAGTTCCTTCTGCTGCATCTCGAATCCCCTGGACCAGCGCGCCCGGGACCAGCCGAAGGGGGATGCTGTGACTGCCGGACCGGCAAGCAAGCCGCGCAAGGCGCGGGGCTTGAACTCTTATACAGGTCTTCCCATGGCAGAGCCGCTGCTTATTTCACCTCACGCATCCGGCAGGAAGCCCTCCACGGACAGGTAGCGTTCCCCCGTGTCGTAGTTGAAACCGAGCACCACTGCGCCCGCGGGCAGGTCCTTCAGTTTCTGCGCGATGGCAGCCAGGGTGGCGCCCGAGGAGATGCCCACCAGAATGCCTTCCTCCCGGGCCGCGCGGCGGGCCATCTCGCGCGCGGGCTCGGCGTCCACCTGGATCACGCCATCGAGCAGCGAGGTGTCCATGATCTTCGGGATGAATCCGGCGCCGATGCCCTGGATGGGGTGCGGCGCCGGCTGGCCGCCGGACAGCACGGGCGAGGCCACCGGCTCCACTGCAAACACCTTCAGCCTGGGCCACGCCTGCTTGAGCACCTTCGCGCAACCGGTGATGTGGCCGCCGGTCCCGACGCCGGTGACCAGGCAATCGATGCCATCGGGAAAGTCCTCGAGGATCTCGCGCGCCGTGGTCCGTTCATGCACCGCGACGTTGGCCTGGTTCTCGAACTGCTGCGGGATCCAGGCGCCGGCGGTCTGCCCGGCGAGTTCCTGGGCCCGCGCGATGGCCCCCTTCATGCCCTTTTCGCGCGGCGTGAGGTCGAAGCTGGCGCCATAGGCCAGCATGAGGCGGCGCCGTTCGACCGACATGCTGTCGGGCATGACCAGCACCAGCTTGTAGCCCTTCACCGCCGCCACCATGGCCAGCCCGATGCCGGTGTTGCCCGAGGTCGGCTCGATGATGGTGCCGCCGGGCAGCAGCCTGCCGCTGCGCTCCGCGTCCTCGACCATGGACAGCGCGATGCGATCCTTGATCGAGCCGCCCGGATTGGACCGCTCGGACTTCACCCAGACCTGGTGGCTGGCGCCGAACAGGCGGTTGATGCGGATGTGCGGCGTCCGCCCGATGGTGTCGAGGATGCTGTTCGCCTTCATGTCTTTCCTTCCTGGAATCGGAAAGCAGGAGTTTACGCAGCGGCCGAAACCCCTGTTCAAGCAAGCGACCGTCAGGACACGAAGCTCCTGGCCTTCTGCGCGCTGACGGGAAGGAGCTCGCAACCTTCCGGCAGCGCCGCCTTGTTCTCGGCCAGGAACGCAAGGGCGGCCTGGACGAAGGCCTCCACCACGGGCATGGGTTCGCGCTCGGCCGGCCGCGCAAAAGCGATCAGGCGGAAGATCTCGGGGCGCACCAGGCGGCGGGTCGCCACGGATCGCAGGGCCGGGGTCGGGCAGCTCATTGCCGGCAGCAGGGAGACGCCCAGCCCGGCCTCCACCATCCCGATGAGGGTGCCCGGCTGGTCCACCTCGATCGGCGCCTGGCGCAGGCTCAGCGAGCCGATGGCTGCGTCCATGAAGGACCGGAACAGCGCGCCCCGCCGCAGCAGGATGAGGCGTTCGCCCGCCAGTTGCGCGGCCTCGACCGTGTCCTGCCGGGCAAAGGGGTGGTCGGCCGCGACAACGACGCGGAAGCCGTCCTTGAGGAAGGGCAGCGCGCCGCGGCTGCCGGCGTCCTCGGTCTGCGTGATGATGGCCAGGTCACCTTCGCCGCGCTCGAGCCGCAGCCGCAGCACCGGGTCCGCATGGTCGTACACGTCCACCTTCACGTTCGCATGCTGGTGGTTGAACTCGCGCACCAGCGCCGGCAGCAGCCGGTAGGCCATAGAGGGAATGCTGAGGAGCTCGATCCGCCCCCGCGTCACGTCCGCCCATTCCGCGCCCCGCTGCATCATCCGCTCGTTCGCCTCCAGCACCCGGCGCGCATCGACCAGGAACTCCTTGCCGGCCGCCGTCAGGCGCACCGAGCGGGTGGTGCGCTCGATCAGCTTCACGCCGACCTGGCCCTCCAGCTTGGCGATGGCCTGGCTGAGCGCCGGCTGGCCGATGTGGATGGCCTGGGCCGCCCCGCCGAACGAGCCCGTGTCGGCCAGCGCCACGAAGGCACGCAGGTGGCGCGGGTTCGGATAAATCATTTTCGGTGATGAGTCGGAAAAGAGAATCGATTTGTTGCAGCAATCGAGTGACCTTAGCATGCCTATGCACTCCCGGCAGCAGCCATGCGTACCATCTTCCTCCTCTTCGATTCCCTCAACCGGCGCAGCCTGGAGCCGTACGGCGGCAACACCGTCCGCACGCCCAATTTCAGCCGTCTGGCCGAGCGCTGCATCACGTTCGACAACCACTACGTCGGCAGCTTGCCGTGCATGCCGGCGCGGCGCGACATGCACACCGGCCGCCTCAATTTCCTGCACCGGGGCTGGGGCCCGCTGGAGCCGTTCGACAACTCCTTCGCAGCGCTGCTGCACAAGCAGGGCGTGTACTCGCACCTCGTCTCCGACCACTACCACTACTGGGGCGACGGCGGGGCCACGTACCACAATCGCTACGACACCTACGAGTTCATCCGCGGCCAGGAACGCGACCCCTGGAAGGCGATGGTGCAGCCGCCCCTGGAACGCTTCCGGGAGATGTTCCACCCCTCGCAGTACAGCGAGGAGCGCCGCCACAAGCATTCGGCGCACATGATCAACCGGCAGTCCATCCGCGAATACGGCGACTTCCCCTCCGTGCGCTGCTTCGATTCCGGCATCGAATTCCTGGACGGCAACCGCGCCGCCGGCGACTGGCTGCTGCACCTGGAGACCTTCGACCCGCACGAGCCCTTCCACGCGCCGGCGGAGTTCCGGCGCGACTACCCCACCGGCTACCGGGGCCCGATCCTGGACTGGCCGCCGTACCGCCGCGTGACGGAGACGCTGGAGGAGAGCGACGAGTTGCGAGCCAACTACGCCGCGATCGTCGCGCTGTGCGACCACGAACTCGGCCGGCTGCTGGACTACATGGACAGGCACGCCATGTGGGACGACACGGCGCTGGTGGTGACGACCGACCACGGCTTCCTCCTCGGCGAGCACGACTGGTGGGCCAAGAACGTCATGCCCTGCTACGGCGAGGTCGCGCACATTCCGCTGTTCATCCACCACCCGGATTTCCGTGGCCAGGCGGGCCAGCGGCGCAAGGCGCTGACCCAGACCATCGACCTCATGCCGACCCTGCTGGACATGCACGGCACGAAGCCGCCCGCGGAAGTGACGGGGCACTCCCTCATGCCGCTGCTGGCGCGCGAGACGACGGTTCGCGAGGCCGCGATCTACGGCGTCTTCGGCAGCGCCGTCAACGTCACGGACGGGCGCCACACCCTGTTCCTCTACCCGCCGGAGATGCACCGGGCCGGCCTGTACCACTACACGCTGATGCCGATGCACATGAAGGAGATGTTCACGGTGGAGGAGCTGCAGGAGGCGCAGCTGGCGCCGCCGCAGGCCTTCACCAAGGGGGTGCCCCTGCTGCGCGTGCCCGCGACACCGAAATCTCCCCAGTACAAGCTGCACGGTCCGGCGTCCCAGCACGACACCCAGACGGTGATGTTCGACCTGGCCTCCGACCCCGCCCAGCTGCGGCCGCTGGAGGACGAGGCCGTGCGTGAGCGCCTGTGCCGACAGATCGTGCGGCTAATGCAGCAGAACGATGCACCGCCCGAATACTTCACGCGGCTCGGGCTGGCGAACTGAACAAACCACGAAAACAGGAGACAAGATGCACTTCACCCGGATCCTTGCTGCCGCCGGAGCGGCGCTGGCCATGGCTGGCGCCGTCCATGCGGCGCAGCCCTATCCCGACAGGCCGATCCGCCTGGTGGTCCCCTGGCCCGCCGGGGGCTCGTCCGACGCCGCCGCGCGCATCGTCGCCCGCCACCTGCAGGACCGCCTGAAGCAACCGGTGATCGTGGACAACAAGGCCGGGGCCTCCGGCAACATCGGCGTGGACGCGGTCGCCAAGGCGGCGCCGGACGGCTACACCCTGCTGCTGTCCTCCGGCCCGTTCTCGATCAACCCCAGTCTCTACAAGAGCCTGCCGTTCGACACCGTGCGCGACTTCGTGCCGGTCGCCCAATTCGCCAGCATTCCCAGCGTGCTCGTGGTCCACCCATCGCTGCCGGCCAGCACCATGCAGGAGTTCGTCGCCCTGGCGCGCAATCCCGCCAGGCCGCTGGCTGTCGCGACCGCCGGCAACGGGTCGGCCCAGCACCTGGCGCTGGAGCTGTTGCGCAAGAAGGCCGGACTGTCGATCACCCACGTCCCCTACAAGGGCGGCGCCCTGGCATTGAACGACGTGCTCGGTGGCCAGGTGCCGGCGATGATGTCCGGCTTCCCGGAGGTCGCCGCCTACGTGAAGAGCGGCAAGCTGAAGGCCCTGGCCGTCACCTCGCCGGGACGCTCGGCCTTCCTCCCCGGCGTGCCCGCGCTGATGGAGCTGGGCCTCGCGGACTCGGGCACCGCCGGCTGGAACGGCCTGCACGTGCCTGCCCGCACGCCGCCCGAAATCGTGAACCGCCTGCATGCGGAAGTGAATGCCGTCCTGGAGATGCCCGAGGTCCGGGAGCAGCTGGCAGCGCTGGGCTTCGAGGTGCGGCGGTCGACGCAGAAGGAATTTGCCGACTTCGTGGCCCAGCAGATCGCGCGGTGGAAAGAGGCCGTCGTGCTGTCGGGCGCGCAGGTCGACTGAGCGGCGGCAGCATGCGCCTGTCGTCGCAAAAGAGGGTCCGGCTGGCGGCCGGGCCCTACGTCGCGGAGCTGGTCCCGGCCGCCGGCGGGCGCATCGCGTCGCTGGTGTGGCAGCAGGCGGGCACGCGCCGGCCGCTGCTGGTGCCGTGGGACGGCCGCGCGTTCGACGAACACCACTGGCCCAAGGCCGGCGCCTTTCCCATGCTGCCCTTCGCCAACCGCCTGCCGAAGGACGGCTTCTCGTTCGGCGGGCGCGTCGTGCGGCCGCAGCCGGGTCCCGCGGGCTTCGCGCTGCACGGGCTGGCGCACCGCCGGCCCTGGCAGCTGCTCGATTCCTCGACCCGCCACGCGGTGCTGAAGTGGGCGCACGACGGGTCCGGCGCGGACTGGCCCTGGGCCTGTTCCGCCACGCAGGACGTGCGCCTGGGCGATGCCGGCCTGGCGGTCGCGCTCACGGTGACGAACGATGCGTCCGAGCCCATGCCGATCGGCATCGGCTGGCATCCCTACCACCCGGTCCACGCCGCGATCACCGGCCGCGACCTGGGCCTGCACGCCGCGGGCCGCCGCAACCTGGGCCCCGGCGGCATCGCCGAGCGGGAGAGCCGGGAGCCGGCGTTCGCGATGCAGCGCGGCGAAACCGCGGCCTTCACAGGCTGGGACGGGCACCTCGGCCTGCGGATCGGCGCGCCGGGCGCGCTGGCGGTGAAGTGCGAAGGCGCGGACCGGCTCGTGCTGCACCGGCCGGCCACGGGCGACTACCTGTGCGCGGAACCCGTGACCGTCCTGCCCGGCCACCTGGGCAAGGAAGACCCCGCCGCGCCGCTCGCCGGCGTGCTGCAGCCCGGCGCGAGCCAGCGGCTCACCTGGTCCTGCGGCTACGTCTGCCCCTGGATCGCCTGACGCCATGGACATGGACACCCCCCCACCGTTCGCGCGCCTGCTGCTGACCGGCGCCGCCGGCGCCCTCGGCAAGGTCCTGCGGCAGGAGCTGCGCCGCGACACCCGTGTGCTGCGCCTGTCGGACGTCGCTTCCCTGGGTTCCGCCGCCGCGGGCGAGGAGCTCATGCCGTGCGACCTGGCGGACAAGGAGGCCGTCGACGCCGTGGTGCAGGGCTGCGACGCCATCGTGCACCTGGGCGGCGTCGCCACCGAGCAGCCGTTCGAGCAGGTGCTGGAAGCCAACATCAGGGGCACCTTCCACGTCTACGAAGCGGCGCGGCGCCACGGGGTGCGGCGCGTCGTGTTCGCCAGCTCGAACCACGTGACGGGTTTCCACCCGGTGGGCGAGGTGCTGGATGCCGATGCGCCCCGGCGGCCCGATGGCTACTACGGCCTTTCCAAGTCCTTCGGCGAAGACCTCTCGCGTTTCTACTTCGACCGCTACGGGATCGAATCGGCATGCCTGCGGATCGGCTCCTGCTATCCGGAACCGCGCGACCGCCGCATGCTCGTCACCTGGCAAAGCCCGGGCGACCTCACCGCGCTGGTGCGGCGTTGCCTGCGGGTCGCGAACCTGGGGCATGCCGTCGTCTACGGCGTCTCGGACAACCGCGAGCTGTGGTGGGACAACCGGCTGGCGGCCCACCTGGACTACGCGCCCCGGGACAGCTCGGAGCCGTTCCGCGAGCGCATCGAAGCCGCGCAGCGCGCCGCACCCCAGGACAAAGCGGCGCAGTTCCAGGGCGGCGCCTTCGTCCAGGCCGGGCCGTTCGAAAGCAAGTAGGCGGGCGCGCCAAGGCCGGCGGCGCGTCCTTGCGCCCTGCTCAGGCCGCGGGCCGGAACGCGCGTTGCCGCATCCAGCGGGTGGCGACCCATTTCTCGCCGGCCAGCACCGGAAGCGCTGCGTGGAGCGACAGCGGATCGAGCTGGCCGGCGCTGTTGCAGTACTCGAAGTAGAGCGCGCTGCCCTTGCGCGGCGCCACCGCGATGCCGGCTTCCGGGAACACCGTTTCGCCGCCCTGCTCGGGGTCGTTGAGGTACATCACCAGCGTGCTGACGCGCTGGCCGCTGCGCTCCAGCGAGGCGCGGTTGGCCGCGTTGGCCGGCAGCAGGAAGTCGAAGTGCGGCGCGCTCCGGCCGCCGCTCGCATAACGCAGCACCTGCAGGCCTTCGCCGTTCGCGACCGGCAAGCCCATCAGCCGCGCCAGCCGGCGGACGATGCGCTGCACCAGCGGGCCTTCCGGCGGCCGGAAGAACATGCCTTCGC
>JAQGMU010000117.1 GCA_028292195.1 Ramlibacter sp.
GGCGCCGCGGGCGCTGCGGGCGCCGCGGGCGCCAGCGGCACCGCGGCAGCGACTTGTTCCACCACCAGCGCCACCGGCATGGCCTCCGCCGGGGCAACGACCAGCAGCGGCGTGGGCGATTGCAGCAACAGCGGCGCCACCACGAACGGCGCGAACCGGGGCGGCGTGACCTCGAACGATTCGCCGGCGGCCGACGGCGGCAAGACGACCACGGCCGGCGGCGGGACGATCACCACCGGAACCGGCACGGGCACCACCGGCACCGGCGGGACGATCACCGGCGGCGTCAGGGGCGGAACCAGCGCGGCCGCGAGAATGGTGCCGGTCGTGTTCGCGACCGCCGGCCCGCAGCAGGCGACCGGCAGCGCGAAGTTCGCCGCGTTGGCGCCGGCCAGCGTGTAGCCGGTGAAGGCGATCGCCTTCGCCGTGCCCACCGCCGCGGTGTCGAAGTTGGCGGCGCTGCCCGCGCCGGCGACCAGCGTGACGCCAACCGGGCTGCCCTTCAGGCCGGACAGCACCGTGGCCGTGCTGCCGTCGAAGGTCTTGTCGCCCACGGCGAACACCAGCATGTGCTGCGTCACCACCGCGCCCAGCGACAGCACGAAGTTGGCCGAGTAGTTGGTCGGCGTCGTGTAGCTGACCGGGTTGTAGTTGATGGTGACGGGCGCGTTGGGGCCGGCCACCGCGGCCGGGGGCGCCAGCGGGGCGAAGACCACCGTGCCGGTGCCCGTGCCGCCAGTGCCGGCGCTCAGGACCATGCCGGACGGCAGCCCCAGGCTCTGGGACGGAATGGAACTGCCCCGGGTCAGGGTCAGGGCCGAACCGATGCGCACGTCTTCGGCGGCGCAGATCTCGATGTTGCCGTCGGTGGTGGTCATCGCGCCCGCCGCGCCCAGCGTCACGGTGCGGCCGGCGGACAGCAGCACGCTGCCGTTGGTGGTGACGATGGCGGCGCTGACGTTGATGTCCCGGCCGCAGCACACCACGAGGTTGCCATTGGTCGCGGTGATGGCGCGGTTCACGTTGACGTCGCGGCTGGCGTTGAGGGTCAGCGTGGTGGTGTTCGGCGCGGCGGTCCAGCTCACTGCATCGTTGACGTTGATGTCGCCCGGGCCGTCGACGGAGGTGTTCAGGCGCGTCAGCGGCGGCGTGCCCGCGACGACCACGGTGGGGCCGGGCGCGGTGGTGATCGTGACGCTGTTGGTGACCAGCAGCGCGGACAGTGTCGGGCCGCTGATGTTGTCGGTGGCGCCGCTGCCGATGTTGAAGTCCTGCGGGTCGATCAGCCAGTCGCCGGTGCGTCCCGTGGCCGAGGCGGTGGTCACCACCGCGTCCGCATGCACCTGCACGCGCGCCGCCGAGGTCTCGATGAAGCCGCCGTCGCCGCCCTGCGGCGCGCTGGCATCCAGCTTGCCGGCCACGGTCAGCACGCCGTTGCCCATGTCGCCCAGCAGCTTGATGCTGCCCTGGTGGTTGGAGATCGTCCGCGCCTGGATGATCCCGGTGTTGTTGACGGCAGTGGACAGCAGTTCGCCGGCTGCCTGCGCGGTCAGCAGCACCCGGCCGCCGTCGGCCTGGATCAGTCCGCCGTTGCTGATCAGCGCGTTGACCGCGCCGCGGTCCACGCTCACGCGCAGCAGCTGGTCGCCCAGCACGTCCAGCGTGACCGCCTGCCCGGCGGCCAGCACGACGTCGCCCCCGCGGGCCGAGATGGTGCCGTGGTTCGCAAGCTCCGCGCCGAGCAGCACGACGTAGCCGCCATCCGCTGCCTGCAGGGTTCCCTGGTTGACCACCGTGCCCCGGCTCGTGCCCTGGAAGGCGTAGCGGCCGGCCATGAAGTCCGTGTCCGTGATGCCCAGCGTGGAGGCCACCAGGCCGCCGACGTTGACGGACGCGCCCTTGCCGAACAGCACGCCGTTGGGGTTGGTCAGGAACACCTGTCCATTGGCGGACAGGGTGCCGAAGATGGCCGAGGGGTCGGAGCCGACGACCCGGTTCAGCGCCACCGAGCTCGCGCCCGGCTGCTTGAACTGGACCGACTCGCCGGCGGCGATGCCGAAGCCCTGCCAGTTGATGACCGCGCTGGGCGTGGTCTGCGTGATGGTGGTCCGGGTTCCGCTGGTGGCAATGCCGGCGGCGCCGGCGGCCACCGTGCCGCCCGAGGGTGCGGCGTGGGCTGCCCCCGCGACGGTCAGCAGCATCGCCAGGGCGAGCGGGGCGAGGACGAAGGGCGGGCTGCGGCGCGCCGGTTCAGGATGATTCATGGGAGATCCGTTCAGAAATACTTGACCAGCTGGACCCAGAAGCGGCCCGACTTGTCGGGAGCGGACAGGGCCGGCTCGTTACCCAGCTTGCGGGCATAGGAAGTGCGCACCAGGAAATTGCCTGCCTGCGCCCAGTTGATGCCCACGCCGACGGCACTGAGCCTGCGGTGGTTGTCGCCGGGAGCCCACGGATTCCTGTTGATGGTGACGCCGCCGCTGTCGACGAACGCCACCAGCTGGATCGCGCCGGGCATCGCCGCCGGCAGCGCCGTGATGTCCATGCGGCCTTCCACGGTGACCAGGTAGCCCTCGTCGCCATAGGCTTCGCCCTCGGGGTACGCGCGCACCCCGTTCATGCCGCCCAGCGACATCTCTTCCGACACGTCCAGGTTCTTGGAGGCCAGCTGGCCGCTGACGCCCGCGTACAGGGAGAACGGCCCTTCGCCCAGGCGCTGCAGGCGCATCGCCTGGAACGACAGCTTGTTGAAGTGCCCGTTGGTGCGCGCCGTGACGGCGTCCACGGCGCGCACGGCGGGGGTCTCGATGTCGAGGACACCGGAGGCGAGGGTCAGGGAGTACGAGTCCACGCCGCCGCCGAAGAAGCCGTCGCGGTGGTCGCCGTAGACGCTGGCCAGCAGCACGCGCGACTTCCTGTCGATGGCCGCGGGAATCGTGTCCACCCGGTCCTTGAAGGATTTGGCATCGAACTCGAGCTGCACGTAGACGTTGTTGTCACGCGTGCGCAGCACCGGATACCGGCCGTACACGCTGGCGATGTCCGCCGTGCCGTGCGCGTCGAGACTGGCGAATTCCCGGCCCAGCCGGTACTCGAGATGGCTGTAGGCGATGCCCACCTGGCCGTGGCCCGCTTGCAGCTCGTAGGACGCGCGGGCGTATTTCAGGCCGGAGCCCGAGGTGAGGACGCGCAGGCTGGCGACATCGCCCAGCCCCAACGGCTCGTTGACGTTCACGGTGGCGCCCAGCCGGTACTCGCCGGTGTAGCGATTGCCGCCGTTGTCGGCGTCGATGCTGCCCGACACGCGTCGCCGCGGCGTGACTTCGACGATCAGGTCGGAGGTGCCGGGCACGGCACCGGGCACGAGCGTCGAGATGACGTTGACGCCGGGCACGTCCGACAGCAGCAGCAAGCGGCTTTCGAAGGGGCGGTTGGCGATGATGTCGCCGGTCTCCAGGCCGGAGAGCGCAGTGCGGGCAACCCGGTCGGACACGTTGGTCTGGTTGCGCAGCTGCACGGTGCCGAGCCGGCCTTCGCTGACGGCGATGGTGACTTCCTGGTCGCGGATCTCCTGCGCCGGCAGGTAAGCCTGGGCGACGAAATAGCCCCGGCTGCGGTAGTGCGTGGTGATCCGTGCCGCCATCGCCTGGAGTTCGGCCAGGCTCAGTTCGCTGCCGGGCGTGAACCCGGTCAGGGCCAGCAGCTCGGCCTCGGGAAACAGGGTCGCGCCCGTCACGCGCAGGGTCCTGACGGGGATCCGTGCCTGGTCGCCGGTCGCGAGGGGGGCGGTGGCCCGCTGTTCGATCCGGACCCCCGGCGCCGCCTGGGGGACCGGCGGCGGCGTCGGAATCGCGATGCCGCCGGCGCTGGGCAGCCGCTGGGCCGTGGCGCCATGACCCAGGGCCAGCAGCGTGAGCAGCAGCACAGTGGACTTCAGGTTGGTGCGGCCGGCTGCCGGGCGCCGATGGCTTCCCGAAGTGTTGAGACTACATTTCAATTGGCGAACCCCTTTTTCGGGCAGGTTAGCCCAGCCTTGGGCTTGCGTCCGTTCGCCAGCGCACAAAGCGGCCCGGCATTAAGCTTCGCGCTTCCCGCGTTTCAACCACCAGGAGAGCTTTTCATGGGCCAATTCACCGAACTCAAATCCGCCGACGGCAAGTCCATTCCCGCTTACGTCGCCCAGCCCGCCGGCAAGCCCAAGGGCGGCATCGTGGTCATCCAGGAAATCTTCGGCGTCAATTCGCACATCCAGTCGGTGGCCGACGGCTACGCGAAGGACGGTTACCTGGCGGTGGCGCCGGCGACCTTCCACCGCGTCAAGCCGGACGTGAACCTGGGCTACACGCAGGAGGACATGGGCGAAGGCATGGCCCTGAAGGCCGCCGTCGAGGCGCTGCCCAAGCCGGGCGTCATGCAGGACATCCAGGCCGCCATCAACCATGCGGCCCAGGCCGGCAAGGTCGGCATCGTCGGCTACTGCTACGGCGGCCTGCTCACCTGGCGCGCGGCGGCGCAGCTCTCCGGCCTGAGCGCGGCGGTGCCCTATTACGGCGGCGGTGTCACCACGCCGGACGAAATCGCGCGCAAGCCCAAGGTCCCGGTGCTGGCGCACTTCGGCAACCAGGACAAGCACATCTCGCTGGAAAGCGTCGAGGCGTTCAGGAAGGCGCACCCGGAAGTCGAGGTGCATCTTTACGAAGCCAACCACGGATTCAACTGCGACCAGCGCGGCTCCTACGACGCCGACGCGGCCAAGCTGGCGCGCGAGCGCACGCTGGCCTTCCTCGCCAAGCACCTGGCCTGATGCGGCCTTGCCGCCGTGGGCGGCAAGGCCAATGCCGCCTCCCTCTTCGACATCGAAGCAGCCGTGACCATGCAACTGCACTACTACCCCAGCACCGCGGCGATGATTCCGCACATCGTGCTGGAGGAGCTGGGCGTGCCCTACCAGCGCGTGCTGGTGGACCGCGCGCAGAACCGGCACAAGGAGCCCGCGTACCTGCGGCTGAACCCGAACGGCCTGATCCCGGTGCTGACCGACGGCGAACTGGTGCTGTACGAATCGGCGGCGATCGTGCTGCACCTTGCCGACACGCAGCTGCGGGCGCAGCTGGCGCCGGCGCTGGCGACGCCTGAACGCGCCGAGTTCTACAAGTGGCTGATGTGGCTGACCAACACGCTGCAGGCCACGCTGATGGTGTACTTCTACCCGGAGCGCTGGGTCGACGAAAGCAATGCCGCCGGCGTGGCGCAGGTCAAGGCGCATGCGCACGCAAGGACGCTGGGCCTGTTGCAACAGCTGGAGGTCCAGCTGGCGCGCACCGGCGGCCCCTGGCTGCTGGGCGCCCGCTACAGCGTGCTCGACGCCTATGCCTTCACCCTGTGCCGCTGGACGCGCAACTTCAGCCACGGCAAGGCGCGCGAGCTGCCGCAACTGGGGCCCTACCTGCAGCGGATGCTGGCGCGTCCAGCGGTGCAGCGCGTGCTGGCGGCCGAGGAAGTGTCAGCGCCTTACGTGTAGGCTGGAGTGCGCGAAGCGCACCCCAGCAAGCGGCTCAACTCCAGCGCGTTGGCGGTGGCGGCGCCGCCGGCGGTGTTGTCGAAAATGCACCAGACCTCGTCGGCCTCCGCCTCCGCCTGCCGCATGCGCAGCGCCAACGCTTCCAAAAGCGCGCTCTCATAGGCGGACCAGTATGGGCGCGGGCTGCCATGCAGGCGCAGGTACACGAGCCCG
>JAQGMU010000118.1 GCA_028292195.1 Ramlibacter sp.
GCCCCTAGCCCCTTCTTCAGTCATGCACAATCGACACCCATGTTCTTCACCGTCCCGACGCTTCTGACCTGGACGCGCATCCTGTGCATTCCCCTGCTGATCGGGGTGTTCTACCTGGGGCTCGAGACTTCGGTGCAAAACCTGGTGGCGACGGTGATGTTCGTCGTCTTTGCGGCCACCGACTGGCTGGACGGCTACCTCGCCCGCAAGTTGAACCAGGCGTCGTCCTTCGGCGCTTTCCTCGACCCGGTGGCCGACAAGTTCCTGGTCTGCGCCTCGCTGCTGGTGCTGGTGGACCAGCAGCGTGCCGACGTGTTCGTCGCCCTGATCATCATCGGCCGCGAGATCGCCATTTCGGCACTGCGCGAGTGGATGGCCCAGATCGGCGCTTCCAAGAGCGTCGCCGTGCACATGCTGGGCAAGGTGAAAACCACCGTGCAGATGATCGCCATCCCCTTCCTGCTGTTCGACGGCAGGCTGTTCGGCCTGATCGACACGAACATCTGGGGCCATTGGCTGATCTGGGTATCGGCCATCCTCACGGTCTGGTCGATGATCTACTACCTGCAGAAGGCGCTGCCGGAGATCCGCCGGCGCGTGAAGTAGCCGGTGACCGCCGCCGGCACGCGGCCAGCCCCGCTGCTGCGGGCCATGCCCGCCGTCTTCGTCGTGATCTGGGCCACCGGCTTCATCGTGGCGCGCTACGGCATGCCGCACGCGCCGCCGATGAAATTCCTGGCCGTGCGCTACGTGCTTTCGGCCGCCTGCTTCCTGCTGTGGGCGCTGGCCGCGCGCGCCGCCTGGCCGAAGGGCGCCGTGCAGCACGGCCACCTGGCCGTCACCGGCATCCTGATGCACGCCGGCTACCTGGGCGGGGTGTGGGGCGCGGTCAAGCTGGGCATGGGCGCCGGCCTGGCCGCTCTGCTGGTCGGCCTGCAGCCCGTGCTGACGGCGGTCTGGGTCGCGGCCTGGGGCGGCCGGGTGGCGCCGCGCCAGTGGGCCGGCCTGGCGCTGGGCCTCGCCGGCTTGCTGCTGGTGGTCTGGCAGAAGCTCGGGATGGGCGAAGTGAACTCCGTCAACCTCAGCTTCGCGCTGGTGGCGCTGCTGTCCATCACCGCCGGCACGCTGTACCAGAAGCGCTTCGTCGCGCCCTGCGACGTCCGCACCGCCAACCTGGTGCAGCTGGCCGCCGCCTTCGCCGTCACGCTGCCGCTGGCGCTGATGGAGACCGAGGCGATGCGCTGGACGCTGCCGGGCGGCGCCGTCAACGGCGAACTGGCAGGATCCATGGCCTGGTCGGTGCTGGGCCTGACACTGGGCGGCAGTTCGCTGCTGTACCTGCTGATCCAGCGCGGCGCGGCGACCACCGTCACCAGCCTGATGTACCTGGTGCCGCCGTCGACCGCGCTGATGGCCTGGGCCCTGTTCGGCGAGCCGATCACGCCGCCGATCGTTGCGGGTGTGGCGTTGACGGCGGTGGGGGTGAGCCTGGTGGTGCGGCAGGTTCGGACCTAGTGTGGGTTCGCGCAGCGACCCCACCGGGGGTTGCGCTGCGCGCAACCCACCCTACGAATTCTTGCCGTGCCGCACTTTCGGCTTCCACGGCTCCGCCCGAAACCGCTCCGCAAGGAAATCCACCAGCAGCTTGATCCGCTTCGGCGTGGAGGGCGTGTGCGGTGCCAGCCAGTGGATGTCCGCATCCACCATCGCGTAGCCGGGCAGCACCCGCAGCAGTTCGCCGCTGGCCAGCGCGCCCGCGATGTCCCACAGGCTGCGCAGCATGATGCCGTGGCCGGCCAGGCACCAGTCGCGCACCAGTTCGCCCGAGTTGCTGGACAGCCGTCCGCCGACCCGCACCCGCGCCTCGCTGCGATCGCGTTCGCGCTGCAGCCGCCAGACGTCGAACTGTTCGTTCTCGCGCACCACCAGGCAATCGTGCGCCGCCAGTTCCTCGATGCTGGCCGGCGTGCCGCGCCGCCGCAGGTAGTCGGGCGCGGCCGCCAGCACGCGCTGGTTGCGCGCGAGCCGCCGCCCGGTCCACTCGCTGGCGCGCTGGCCACGCACGGCCCACAGCCAGACCGCGCCGTCGAAGCCGTCCACCGCCAGGTCGGGCAGTTGCTCCACCAGCTGCAGCTGCACATCGAGTTGCGCATGGCGCGCCTGGAATTCCGCCAGCGCCGGGCCCAGCCAGAGGCGGCCGAAGCCGAAAGTGGCGGCCAGGCGGATGCGCCCGACCGGCTCCTTCTGCCGCTCCTGCAGTTCGGCCTCCATCGCGCTGAAGCCGGCCAGCAGCCCGAGCGCCCGTTCGCACAGCGCGTCGCCTTCGGGCGTGGGCACGACCCTTCGCGTGGTGCGCTGGAACAGCTTGAGGCCGAGCCGGGCCTCCAGCGCCGCCAGCCGCTTGGTGATGACCGAGGGCACGACGTCGGCCGTCGCGGCGGCTCCCGCCAGGCTGCCGTGCTCGCGGATGGCCAGCAGGAGCGTGAGGTCGGCGCGGTCGAGGTTGGGATTGGATTGCTGCACGTCTGGAAAGAATCGCTTGCCCGATTGTTGCTTGTTTGCCGTCCGCCGGCGAGCGCAGAATCACGCCATGCTCGAAGGCTTCGAAACGGTTCCCATGGCGCGCGACGGCGTTGCGCTGCAGGTGCGGCGCGCGGGGCAGGGCGCGCCGCTGCTGCTGCTGCACGGGCACCCGCAGAGCCAGGCCATGTGGCACCGGGTCGCGCCGCAGCTGGCCGCGCGCTTCAGCGTCGTGCTCATGGACTTGCGCGGCTACGGCGACTCCGGCCGCCCCGCCGCCGGCGAGCAGTCGGCCGCCTACGCCAAGCGCGAGATGGCGCGCGACGCCCTGCACGTGATGCGCACGCTGGGCCACGACCGCTTCCAGGTCCTCGCCCACGACCGCGGCGGCCGCGTCGCCCACCGGCTGGCGCTGGACCACCCGCAGGCCGTGCAGCGCCTGCTGCTGCTGGACATCGCGCCCACCCTGGCCATGTACCGCAACACCACCGAGGCCTTCGCCCGTGCCTACTGGCACTGGTTCTTCCTGATCCAGCCGCCGCCGCTGCCGGAAGCCCTGATCGAATCCGGCCCCGCGCGCTACATCCGCAGCCTGATGGGCAAGCGCCACGCGGGCCTGTCGGCGTTCGCGCCCGGGGCCCTCGCCGAGTACGAGCGATGCGCCGCCATCCCCGGCACGGCGCAAGCCGTGTGCGGCGACTAGCGTGCGAGCGCCGGCATCGACC
>JAQGMU010000119.1 GCA_028292195.1 Ramlibacter sp.
CGCTGCGCGAACCCAGCCTACAGAGTGCTACGAAGGCCGTCAGACCGCGAATGGCGCGTGCAGGAACCCGCGAAACCGCGCCCGGCCGCCGCGTGTCGGCGGCTCCGTGAGCCGGTAGCCCGGGAACCGCGCCAGGAACCTCCCGATCGCGACCCGCCCCTCCAGCCGCGCCAGGCTCAGGCCCGCGCACTGGTGGATGCCGAAGCCGAAGGCAAGATGCCGGTTGTCCTGCCGCTCCAGGTCCAGCACGTCGGGCCGCCCGAACTGCGCCGGATCGCGGTTCGCCGCGCCTATGCACAGCGTGAGCAGCGCGCCCTCCGGCAAGGCGACGCCGCCCACCTCGCAAGCGCGCAAGGCACGGCGGTTGCCCAACTGGTTGGACGATTCGAAGCGCAGGAATTCGTCGACCGCCACGTTCAGGCGCGGCTCCAGCGCGTTCCAATCGGGATCCCTGCCGATGGCCTGCAGCAAGGCCGCCTTCTGCCGCGGCCACTCCTGCAAGGCTGCCAGCGCATTGCCGATCAGGTTGGTCGTGGTCTCGTGGCCGGCGTTCAGGATGAACACGCAGTTCTGCAGCAGCTCGCTCTCGCTCAGGCTCTCGCCCCCGCCTTCGCCAGTTCTCTCGCCCTGGATCAGCCGCGTCAGCACGTCGTGTTCCGGGTCGCCGGGGTTCTTGCGGCGTTGCGCCACCAGCCCGCCCAGGTAGTCCACGAACTCACGCACGCTGCGGTTGCCCAACGCTTCCTGCTCCGGCGTCAGCCTGGGCTCCAGCGCCCCCAGGATCGCCAGCGACCAGGCGCGCAGCGGCCCGCGGTCGGCATGCGGCACGCCCAGCAGGTTGCCGATGATCTCCACCGGGATGGCGCAAGCGAAGTCCTCCACCAGGTCGCCGCCGCCTTTCGCTTCGATGGCATCCAGCAGGCCGTCGACCAGCTGCACCAGGCCGGGCTCCATGTCGGCAATCGCGCGCCGCGTGAGCGCCCCCATGATCAGCTTGCGCACCCGGGTGTGCAGGGGAGGGTCGTTGAACACCAGGCTGGTGGTGTGGTGCTCGAGCAGCGGCGCTCCGGCGCCATACTTTGGCGTGAACTCCACCTTCTTGTCGGAGCTGAAGGCATGGGCATCGCGGTAGACGGCCAGCAGGTCGGCATGGCGGGTGAGGAACCAGGAGCCGTCCGGCATGCGCTTGACCGGCTCGTGCTCGCGCAGCGCGGCATAGACCGGGAACGGGTTGCCGTAGAAGTCCGGCGGCAGTGCCCGCAGGTCGAGCGAGGCCGCGATCTCGCGGGCCCGGTCAGGCGTCATCGCCGGCGTGATGACAGGCCCGCTCATGCCGGTGGGAGGAAGTCCTTCAGCGCGAACAGCACGGCGTCGGGCGCCTCGGTCATCATCTGGTGGCCGGCCTCCACCACCACCGTGCGGCCGTCGCGCGCCTTGGCCTGCAGCCCCTGTGCCGCCTTCGGCGGCGCCATCGCGTCGCTGCGGCCCAGGAGGAACAGCACCGGGCACTGCACCCTGGCCATCGCCGCCTCGCCGTTGGCATAGCTGTCGCAGGCGACGAAGCCGCGGTGCAACAGGTTGACCCGGGAATTGCTGGCCAGCACGCGCCGCATCAGCGCGCGGCTGCCGCCATACAGCCAGCTGCCGGGGCCCAGCGCCGAGGGCGGGGGCGCCAGCATCGAGTGCGAGAACACGTTGACCATGGCGATCGCCTTCTGCGGCTGGTGCTCCGCGTCGTCCAGGAGCGCCGGCGTCACCTTCATCGGGAAGGCCGTGCCCACCAGCGCGATGCGCGTGATGCGCTCCGGCGCGCGCGCCGCCGCCTCCAGCGCGACCAGCGAGCCGAAGCTGTGGCCGACCAGCGCCGCCTGCCTGACTCCGGCGGCATCCAGCAGCGCCAGCACGAAATCCGCCCCTTCTTCGACCGACTTCGGCGGCTCGCCCTCGCTCTTGCAGTGTCCGGGCAAGTCGGGCGCCAGCACGTTGAAGCCGTGGTGGGCGAAGTAGCGGGTCTGCAGGATCCAGACGCTGTGGTCGTTCAGCACGCCGTGGATGAAGACGATCGTGGGCCTGGCGGCATCGAAAGCCTTGCCGCCGGTGTAGCAGAAGGTGAGGGCCCCGTTGACTTGCAGTTCCATCAAGCCTTCTCCGCCGCCTTCAACGCGCGCTTCAAATCGTCGATCAGGTCGGCCGGATCCTCCAGCCCGATCGACAGCCGGATGGTCCCCGGACCGATGCCGCCGGCTTGCAGCGCCTCGTCGGTCATGCGGAAGTGCGTGGTGCTGGCCGGGTGGATCACCAGCGAGCGGCAGTCGCCCACGTTGGCCAGGTGGCTGAACAGCTTCAGTGCCTCGATGAATTTCTTGCCCTGCTCGCGGCTGCCCTTGATGTCGAAGCTGAAGACCGAGCCGGCGCCCTTGGGCAAGAGCTTCTGCGCCAGGGCATGGCTGGCATGCGACTCCAGCATGGGGTGGCCGACGCGCTGGACGAAGGCGTGGGCGGCCAGGAACTCCACCACCTTGCGCGTGTTGCTCATGTGGCGCTCCATGCGCAGCGGCAGCGTTTCTATGCCCTGCAGGATGAGCCAGGCGGTGTGCGGGCTCATGCTGGCGCCGAAGTCGCGCAAGCCCTCGCGCCGGGCCCGCAGCAGGAAGGCGCCGACCGTGGACTCCTCGCTGAACACCATGTTGTGGAAGCCCTCGTAGGGCGCGGTCAGTTCGGCGAAGCGGCCCGACTTCTCCCAGTCGAAGCTGCCGCCATCCACCACCACGCCGCCGATCACCGTGCCGTGGCCGGAGAGGAACTTGGTGGCGGAGTGGTAGATCAGGTCGGCCCCCAGGTCGAAGGGCTTCATCAGGTAAGGGGTGGTAAATGTGGAGTCCACCAGCAGCGGCAACCCGGCCTCGTGGGCGAGGGCGGAAACCGTGGGGATGTCCAGCACGTCCAGGCCCGGGTTGCCCACGGTCTCGCCGAACAGCAGCCTGGTGTTCGGCCGGATCGCGTTGCGCCAGCCGTCGATGTCGCCCGGCTTGACGAAGGTGGTGTCTATGCCGAAGCGCCGCATGGTGTAGTGCAGCAAATTCTGCGAACCTCCATACAGCGCGGTGCTGGCGACGATGTGCGAGCCGGCGCCCATCAGGGTGGCGACGGCCAGGTGCAGCGCCGCCTGGCCGCTGGCGGTGGCGATGGCGCCGATGCCGCCTTCCAGCGCCGCAACCCGCTGCTCCAGCACTGCGTTGGTGGGGTTGCTGATGCGCGAGTAGACGTGGCCGGACCGCTCCAGGTTGAACAGGGCGGCGGCGTGGTCGCTGGACTCGAAGACGAACGAGGTGCTCAGGTAGATCGGCACGGCCCGCGCGCCGGTGGCGGGGTCGGGCGCGGCGCCGGCGTGCAGCGCCAGCGTGTCGAAGCCGGGGTCGGAGTAACCGGGCATGGCTTGTGTCTCCTCTGGGGGCGTGCTCGGTGGCACTGCTGCGGATTGTCGGCTATATTCTTTACGAACCGGCCGTAGACAGAGCGGCCGAAAGGAGATCGGCATGAAGGTCAGCGACATCCTCCGCGTGAAGGGCAGCACCCTTTTCACCGTGGCGCCCGAAGAGACGCTTTCGTTCGCCATCGAAACGATGGCCGAAAAGGACATCGGCTCGCTGGTCGTCATGGAGCATGGCGAGCTGGTCGGCATGCTGACCTTCCGCGAAGTGATCCAGTGCATCGTGGCCAACAAGCACGTGGTGGGCAACGCCGCGGTGCGCTCGGCGATGGACGACCACCCGCTCACCTGCACGATGGAAACCGAGCTCGACGAAGTGCGCCGCATGATGCTGGAGCGGCACGCGCGCTACATGCCGGTGATGGACAAGCGCATGCTGATGGGCGTGATCAGCCTGTACGACGTCGCCAAGGCGGTGGT
>JAQGMU010000124.1 GCA_028292195.1 Ramlibacter sp.
CGTCGATGCCCTCAGCGCGGTGCTTTCGCCGTCCGCGACCGGCGGCGCGATGGCGCTGCCCTGCGGCGAGCTGCCTTCGCCGACCCGCCAGTACGTCACGCAGTGCGACCTCGCGACCCTGGTGGTCGAAGTGGCCACGGACAGCGACAGCGCCGCCAAGCCGTACCTGCTTTCCCTTCCGGGGCCGGGCCCGATGCTGCAGCGTGAAGACGCGATCGACGTGGTCTGCGGCGTGCGGCCGTTCATGGATTCCGGGGCCGGGCAGGGCTTCGACGTGAAGGCCGGGAAGATCGAACGCAAGCCGGCGAAGGTGAAGGTCACCGCGTCCTATGCAGCGCAATGCGGGCTTCCAGGACATCCCGGCATCCGGGTCGAGCCCGAGGGCGGCGACGTGCGGATCTGCAAGGCGCAGGTCGTGGACGGCACCACCGTGAGCTTCGAGGCGTTTCGCCTGCCGAACGCGGTCGAGAGCAGCATGGCCCTCGTCAACGGCGGTGCCGTGGGTACGGTGGCCCGCATGCTGTGGGAGTTGATCCACAACGACTCGGCGGCCGGCTCGGTGACGGTGCGCACCGACAGCTGCGGCCTGCGGCTGGCGGGCGCGCCCGTGGGCGGCCTCGCGGCGCGCATCCGCCTGTATTCCGAAGACGAAGTCTCCGTCACCCTGAAATTGCCGGCCTTCCTCGGGAGGGGAAAGTCCAAGGAAGCCAAAACCGGTTCCAGCTCCGGTGAAATGCAGGTGTCCACCGAGAAGGACGCGCATGGCAGGATGGCCTTCGAGAAAGAGGAGGACGAGTCCGGCAGTTCGCGCCAGGTGAAGGAACGAACGCAGCTGGGCAGGTTCGCGGCGGAGCGCACCACGTCCGCGACCAAGAGCAACGGCAAGCTGAGTGCAAGCCGGAAGACGGAGTTGAGCCTGGCCGCCGGCTTCGACCTCACCCTGACCTGGAACGGCCAGAGCGTCGGCCGCGAAGCCGTCAAGGACTTCCTGGAGACGGTGGAACTGCTGTCCCAGGCGGTCGAACGGTTCCAGGCACTGTGGGCTGCCGGGCCCGGGGTCAAGGTGGCCGTCGGCTGGAGTGCCTCCTGGAACTTGTCTTTCCTGCAGATCGACGCGTCGTACAAGGGATTCCGCAAGGTCGGCAGCGGTGGCGCACAGCTGCACAAGCACCGTGAGGTGAACGGCACCGTCACGGCGGTAACCGGGTCGGCCACCGCCGGCTTCGGGCTGCTGGTGGAGGTGCAGCGGCTGAACGTGGACCTGCTGGTCCTCGACTACCGGGTGACCTTGACGCTGGAAGGCACGGTCAAGGGCGGGCTCAAGTGGTCCAACGACGTCAAGGACGGCAAGGAGGAGACGCAAAGCCCCTGGTCGCAGCCGGTCTCGGGCGAGGCGAAGCTCACGCTGGAAGCCCGGGGCACGGCGGCAGTCTGCGGCCGCACCATCGGCTGCATCCTGTCGGTGGCGTCCGGCCTCGAGGTCGAGGGCGAACTGGCGATCGCGGCCTGGATGGTCGAGAAGATCGAGATCAAGTTGAAGCCCGTGGTGTTCACGGTCAAGGTCATGGTCGGCTCCACCGGGGAGCCGGACCTGGTGCAGACGCACGAGCTCTGGAAGGGCATGCCGCTCCTGGACTACCCCGCCAAGGCGGCAACATGAGCAGCCTGGTTTACGCCGAGATGCGCGTGGCCGGGTGTGACGCCGACTTCCGGGTCAACGACATTCCCGTGTGGCGGTTGCAGCACCGGGAAGCGACTTTCCAGGCCATTCCGGTTCATGAGTTCCTCGTCGACGGCAGCAACAGGCTGCGCATCACCCTCGTTGGCAATGGCACTGCGCCGGAGGCGCAGGCGTCTCTTGCAGTGACCGGCTATCCAGAGGGCGCGCGCCTCGGTGAAAAGGGCGGCCAGCCCCTGGGCCGGGTGGACCTGCAGACCCCGGACGCCGCCGGCCAGCCGGTGCAGTCCGCCGAAAGCAGCTTCTCCAGCGCCTTGCCCATTCGCTGGAGCTGGCAGGACCTGGCCGCGGTCGACTGGGCGTCACCGGCGGCCAGCGCCGCGGTGCTGCAGTTCCTGCAGGAGTTTTCCCGTCGCCTGCAGGCCGGCGACGCGCCCTGGCTGGCCGGGGCGCTGCGCCCGCGGATGAGCGAGTACTGCCAGGCCTACAACATGGATCCCGCACTGGAACTGGCGGAAATGGACGCCCGCATCGCGCGCCGCCGGGCCGATCCGAGTTTCGCGGTGACTCCGTTTGCCGCGGGCGACCTGGCCTTGCGACCCTGCGCCGGCGGGCGCCTGGTCGAATGCCTGCTGAAGTCCGGCGAGCCCGCGATCCGCTGGACCGATGCGCGCGTCGGGCCGCTCGGCGCCTGGAACCTGAAGCTCGGCGTCCGCCAGGGGACGCTGCAGGTCTATCGCTGAAGCCGGCGCTTCAACCGACGGCGCGCCGCACGCCTTCCAGCGACGTCAGCTTCAGCCGCGGGCCGGACTTCATGAACTGCCCCGGCAGGTCGCGGCCCATGAAGGCCTGCACTTCGCGCGCCACCCCGGCCAGTGCGTCGAGGTCGATGCCGGTCTCGTAGCCGCATTCGTGCAGCAGGTAGACCAGGTCCTCGGTGCAGATGTTGCCGGTGGCGCCCGGCGCGAACGGGCAGCCGCCCAGGCCGCCGAACGACGACTCGTATTCCCGCACGCCCAGCGCCAGCCCGTTCATCACGTTGGCCAGGCCGATGCCGCGCGTGTTGTGGAAGTGCAGGGAAATGATCGCCTCCGGGTAGCGGGCACGGATCGCTTCCACCGTGCGCGTCACCACCGGCGGTGTCGCCATGCCCGTGGTGTCGCCCAGCGTGATGTGCCGCGCGCCGTGCTGCAGGTAGGTGCCGACGATCTTCAGGATGTTGTCCAGCGACACCTCGCCCTCGAACGGACAGCCGAAGGCGGTGGCGACGGCGCCGCGCAGCGGGATGCCGTACTTGTGGGCGATCGGCGCGAACTCGGCGAAATCCGCCAGGGCCCCATCGATGCTCTTGTTCAGGTTGGCCTGGCAATGCGTCTCGGAGGCCGAGACGAAGCAGGCCATCATGTCGACCTTGGCCGCGGCCGCGCGTTCGGCGCCGCGCGCGTTGGGCACCAGCGCCGTCAGCCGCACGCCGGGCTTGCGCTCGATCAGCGCCATCACTTCCGAGGCGTCGGCCATCTGCGGCACGGCGCGCGGCGAGACGAAGGAGGTGGCCTCGAAGCTGCGCACGCCGGCGGCGATCAGGCTGTTGATCAGCCCGGCCTTGACTTCGGTGGGAATGAATTTCGCTTCCGACTGGAAGCCGTCGCGGGCGCCGACCTCGGTGACCAGGACGAAGCGGTCTTCGCTGGAAGCAGGGTAGAAGGAAGGCATGGAAATCTCCTTTGCGGCGCCGTTCAGACGACGCCCTTGGCCCGCAATGCGGCAATGGTAGCCGCGTCGCGCCCCAGTTCGCTCAACAGGGCGTCGGTATCGGCGCCCAGCATGGGTGGCGGCCGGTGGATGCGGCAGGGATCGTCGCTGAACTTGATCGGGAAGCCCAGCACGTCCAGCGGCCCGGCCTGCGGGTGCGCGATGGTGATCTTCATCTGCTGGTGCTTCGTCTGCGGGTCCTCGAACACCTCGCCCAGGCCCAGCACGCGGCCGCAGGGCACCCCGGCGGCATTCAGCATCTCGATCCAGTGGGCCACGCTCTGCGTGCGCGTGCGGGCGTTGATCTCGGCGTTGATGGCGGCGCGTTGTTCGAAGCGGGCGGCATTGGTCCGGTACTCGGGGCGCGAACGCAGGTCGTCCAGGCCGAGGGCGTCGATCAAGCGCGCGTAGAAGCTGTCGTTCGACGGCGCCACGGCGATCTCGCCGTCCTCGGCCTCGAACAGGCCGTAGGGCGAGACCAGCGCATGGTCGTTGCCGGTGCGCAGCGGCTGGCGGCCGGTGGCGAAGTAGTTGGTGGCCAGGAAGGCCAGCATGCTGGTCATGCTGTCGGTCAGCGCGGTCGCCACCTCCTCGCCCTCGCCGGTGCGGTTGCGCCGCACCAGCGCCGCCAGGATGCCCATGGCCGCATAGGCGCCGGCCACCAGGTCGGACACCGGCGGCGCGGCGCGCATCGGCGGGCCGCCGTCGACGCCGTTCACGCTCATGAAGCCGCTCATGGCCTGGGCGATGAAGTCGAACGAGGGCCGGTCGCGGTAGGGGCCGTCCAGGCCGTAGCCGGTGACGTGGCAGCTGATGATGTCCGGCTTCAGCGCCCGCAGCGCTTCTCTTCCGAAGCCCATCTTGTCCATCACGCCGGGCCGGTAGTTGTTGAGGACCACGTCGGCGCCGCGCAGCAGGTCGCGCAGGATGTCCTTGCCCTCGGCGCTGCGCAGGTCCAGCGTGATCGAGCGCTTGTTGCGGTTGAAGCTGGCGAAGTAGAGCGAGAAGCCGTTGCGCGCCTCGCCCTGCTGGCGGATCGGGTCGCCGCCGTCCGGGTCTTCGATCTTGATCACTTCGGCGCCCATGTCCGCCAGGAACATCGAGCAGAAGGGGCCGGAGAGGATGCGGGTCAGGTCGACGACCCGCAGGCCAGAAAGCTGCATGCGTTCAGGGACTCAGCTTGACGCCCGAGGCTTTCACGATCTGGCCCCACTTGGCGTAGTCGGTGCGCAGGAAGCCCGCGAACTCTTCCGACGTGCCGCCGACGGGAATGGCGCCGCCGGCCAGGATCTTGTCGCGCACGTCGGGCTGCTGCAGCACCTTGTTGATCTCGGCGTTGAGGCGGGCGACGATGGCCGGCGGTGTGCCGACCGGCGCGAACAGGCCCAGCCAGATGCCGGTGTCGACGCCCTTGACGCCGGCTTCGCTGAGCGTCGGCGTGTTTGGCAGCATGGTGGAGCGCTTGGAGGTGGTCACCGCCACCGGCGTCAGCTTGCCGCCCTTCACCAGCGGCAGCACGGAGGGCACCGACAGGATCGCCACGTCCACCTGGTTGGCCATCACGTCGGTCATGGCCGGGGCGGCGCCCTTGTAGTGCACCTGCAGCAGGTTGATGGCGGTCACGCCTTTCAGCTGTTCGCCGAACAAATGGCCCATGCTGCCGTTGCCGGCGGTGGCCCAGTTCAGGCCCTTGGCCGTCTTGCCCTTGGACAGCATGTCGGCGACGTTGGAGATCTTCACCTGCCCGTCCGACGGCGCCGCGTTGCTGACGATGGCCAGCGGCGCCTCCGACACCTGGATGATCGGCGTGAAGCTCTTGATCGTGTCGTAACCCACGTTGGCGTACAGGTGCGGGCCCAGCGCCATGTTGTCCGACTGGCCCATCACGATGGTGTAGCCGTCGGGCGCGGACTGGGCCGCCTGCGCGATGGCGAGGTTGCCGGAGGCGCCGGGGCGGTTCTCCGTCACCACCTGCCACTTCAGCGATTCGGCCAGCGCGGTGGCCACCACGCGCGAGACGAAGTCGGTGCCGCCGCCGGGCGGGAAGGGGATGAACAGGCGGATCGGCTTGGAAGGGTAGTCCTGGGCGGTCGCCGCCAGGGGCAGGGCGGTGGCGAGCGCGAGTGCGCCGTGCGCCAGGGCATGGGTCCATTTCATCCGGTGTCTCCTCAACGTGGAATGCAGGCGAACTATAGGCGCGCCGCGCAGCGGCGTCTGCTGTGGAAAGCCCCGAGGAAGAAAGGTGTCAGGGTGGGGCGCGACGAGCGCCTCTGGCGCGGCGCATGGCACTCAGCCGCCGGCGCGGGGCGCTGGCCGCCCGATCATGTCCGCGCCCGCACTGGGCGGCAGGCTCCAGAAGCGCAAGACAGTCAACGCGTGGATCAGGCCCATGGTGACGAAGGCGATGCGGAAGTCAGGCGCCGCCAGGTGTGCGTGGCCGTGGACGAACTGCGCCAGCGCCAGCAGGATCGCGCCGACGGCGACACCGAGCGTCGCCGCCACCTGCGTGGACACGGTCGACAGCGTCGAGGCCGCGCCGCGCTGCGCCAGCGGAATGTCCGCGAAGGTGAGCGAGGTGAGGGCGGTGAGCAGCATCGAGCGGGCGCAGCCGGCGAAGAACAGCAAGGCCACCAGCGCGGCCCAGGGCGTCTGCGCCGACAGGAAGCCGAATGCGGCGATGGCTGCCGCGCTGCAAGTCCCGGCCGTCACCATCACGTTGCGGAAGCCGAAGCGCACCAGGATGGGCGTCGTCACCGATTTCATGCCGAGGTTGCCCAGGAAGTAGGGCAGCAGCAAGGCCCCGGAGCTCACCGCATTGCGCCCCAGCGCCAGCTGGAACAGCAGCGGCAGCAGGAACGGGCACGCGTGCAGGCACATGGCGGCAAAGGTGCCGGCAGACGCCGTCGCCACCGCGAAGGTGCGTTGCGCCAGCGGCGCCAGGCTGACCACCGGATGCGGCACGCGGCGCAGGTGGCGCACCGTCCACGCCAGCAGGGCGATGCCGCCCCCGGTGGTGAGCAGCGCCGGCAGCGCCGCCGCGCCGTCGCCGATGACGTGCGCAATCCATTCCAGGCCGCCGAGCATCAGCATCAGCCCGAGCGCCGCGCCGATGGCGCCGCTTCGATCGAGTGGCCGCCGCTCGCCCGGCGTGTCGACCGGCACCCAGCGCAGGATCAACAGGATCGCCACCGCGCCCAGCGGCACGTTCAGCAGGAAGTTCCAGCGCCACGAGCCGTAGGTCGTGATCAGGCCGCCGAGCGGCGGCCCCAGCACAGGCGCGAACAGGGCGGGCCAGGTGAGCAGGGCGGCGATGCGGATGAAGTCTTCCTTGCGGGCGCGCTGCAGCACCAGCGTGCGGCCGATCGGCATCATCAAGCCGCCGCCGACGCCTTGCAGCGCCCGGGCCAGCACCAGCTGTGGCGCGTTCTGCGCCAGGCCGCACAAGAGCGAGGCGAGCGTGAAGACTGCGATCGCGACCACGAACAGGCGCCGCATTCCATGGCGGTCGCCGAGCCAGGACGCCAGCGGCAGCACCGCCGCGCCGGCCAGCAGGTAGACCGTGACGGCGGCACTCAGCGTGAGCGGCGGAACGTTCAGCGCCACAGCCATCGGCGGCAGCGAGGTGTTGAGGATCGTGCCGTCCAGCAGCAGCATGAAGAAGCTGGCGGCCACGGTGAGCGTGACGCGCCGGCTGTGGTCCTCGGTCAAGGGCGAAGCCTCGACGTCAGGTGTTGCGGCCTGCCGGACACGCGGCCCGGCGGTGGGTGGAGTCGGGGGAAAGTTCGTCATCGGAATCGCTTGCAAGCGCATTATCCTTTGGTCGATTCGCCCAGGCTTTTCCGGTGAGCTCCACTTGCGCACCGCCCCGCGTCCGAGCCGGGCCGCACGGTGCGCAGCAATGCTGTACGCCCTACGGCCTCCCTGCGGCGCTTTCCGCGCATCGCAAGCGGGCGACAGCATCGCCTTCCAGACCAACGTCCTGGCGCTGAATGCCGCTGTCGAAGCGGCGAGGGCCAGCGAGCCTAAGCGGCCTCGGGTTCGGGCTGCTGCCCGGCCCCTGCGAGATTCATCTCTCCGCCCAGCGCTTCCAGCAGAT
>JAQGMU010000158.1 GCA_028292195.1 Ramlibacter sp.
CGCGCGAACCGGACCTGGCCCGCTACGAGCGCGACCTCGACCTGGTGGAGCGCAGCCACAACCAGTACCTTGGCGTCAGCAACGCGCTGCGCCTGGCGCAGCCCGAGTTTGCCGACCGCCTGGTGCGTGCGCTGGCCACGCGCCTGCGCGTGATCTACGAATCGGCGCTGGGCGAAGTGGAGCTGTTGACCAAGTCCGCCGCCGCCCAGCTCGATGCGCAGCTGCGCGAACGGCGCCGCAACTTCGGCCGCCGGCTGGAAGCCATCGAGCGCATCCAGCAGGCCGCCAGCGGCCTGGACGACCGCATCGGCGAGATCGACGCGCAGGAAAACGCGCTCGACATGCTGGATGCCAAGCTGGGCGAACTGACGTCGCACCTCACCGCGACGCATCTGGCGGCCAAGCAGGCTGCGGCCCCGCAGGTTCTCAAGACGGCATGACGGAGCCCGCCGGGCCGCCCCAAGGGCGACCCACCGCAAGGCGCAGCCTGGAGGTGGCTCCTGCGACTTTGCCGGTCGGCTTTGCCGGCCGCGTGGTGCGCTGGCAGCGCACGCACGGCCGCAACACCCTTCCCTGGCAGAACACGCGCGACCCGTATCGCGTCTGGCTGTCCGAAATCATGCTGCAGCAGACGCAGGTGGCTGCGGTGCTGGGCTACTACGCCCGCTTCCTCGAACGCTTTCCCGACGTCCGCGCACTGGCGGCGGCGCCGCTGGACGAAGTGCTGGGGCTGTGGAGCGGACTGGGCTACTACAGCCGCGCGCGCAACCTGCATGCGTGCGCGCAGCGGGTGGTGGAACTGCACGGCGGGGCGTTTCCCCGCACGGCGGAACAACTGCAGGCGCTGCCCGGCATCGGGCCGTCGACCGCGGCGGCGGTTGCCTCCTTCTGCTTCGGCGAACGCGTCGCCATCTTCGACGGCAACGTCAAGCGCGTGCTGAGCCGGGTGCTGGCCTTCGGCGATGACCTTTCGGTAGGCGCGAACGAGCGGGCGCTGTGGGACCACGCACGCGAGCTGCTGCCGGCGCGCGCGCTGCAGGAGAACATGCCGCGCTACACGCAGGGGCTGATGGACCTGGGAGCGACCTTGTGCATGCCGCGCAACCCGAGCTGCCTGCTGTGCCCCGTGCAAGCCGATTGCGGCGCGGCGCGCGAGGGCCAGCCCCAGAACTATCCCGTCAAGACCAGGAAGCTCAAACGCAGCGCGGAGTCATTGTGGCTGCTGCACGCGCAGGCCGGCGACGGCACGGTGTGGCTGCAGAAGCGGCCCACGCCCGGGGTGTGGGCGGGCCTGTATTGCCTGCCGGTGTTCGGCAGCCGGGAGGCGCTGGAGGAGGTGCTGCCGGCGGCGGCGCAGGTGCGGGAGGCGGAGCCGTTCGTGCATGAGTTGACGCACAAGGATCTGCATTTGCATCCGGTGCAGGCGATGTTGCCGCAGGGGTGGGCGGGGCTCGAGGGTGCGTGGTTCAAGGCGGGGGAGTGGCCGTCCTTGGGATTGCCGGCGCCGGTGCGGCGCTTGCTCGAGAACGCGTAGACGTACGCCGCGCGTCGCTGGGGTTCCTGCGTCACCCCAGCCTACAGGTGCTGTCGCGTGTCGGTGGGGTCGCTTCGCGAACCCACCCTACGGGATTCGCGCGGACCGGTTGTGGGATTCGCGCGATGGTCTTGTAGGGTGGGTTCGCGAAGCGACCCCACCGACCCGTGACTCGTAGGCTGGGGTGCGCAGCGACCCCAGCGATCCGCGTCAGCGCTGCGCCAACTCCCGATGCCGCTTCAACGTCGTCCACCGCTCCCCGAACTCCTCCGCCAGCTTCTCCACCAGGTACACCGACCGGTGCTGCCCGCCGGTGCAGCCGATGGCCACCGTCACGTAGCTGCGGTGGTTCCGTGCCAGCGGCTCCAGCCAGTGATCCAGGAATGCGGCGATGTGCTCGTACATCTGCTCGACCTCCTCGTGCTCGCGCAGGTAGGCCGCCACGGGTTCGTCCAGGCCGGTCAGGTCGCGCAGTTCCGGCACGTAGTGCGGGTTCGGCAGCATGCGCACGTCGAAGATGTAGTCGGCATCCACCGGGATGCCGCGCTTGAAGGCGAAGGACTCGAACACCAGCGTCAGCTGCGCATGCGGCGTCGACAGCAGCGACTTCACGTAGTCCTGCAGCTGGGCGCCGCGCAGCACGCTCGTGTCGATGACGTGCGCATGCTCGCGCAGGTCGGCCAGCAGCTCGCGCTCCAGCTCGATGGCCTCCACCAGCGCCCGGTGCTGGTCGACGCCGCCTTCGATGCCTGCCTTCGACAGCGGATGCCGGCGCCGGGTTTCGGAGAAGCGCCGCACCAGGGTGTCGGTGGTGGCGTCCAGGAACAGCGGCCGCACGGCGATGCCGCGCGTCATCAGGTCGCGCAGTTGCGCGGGCACCAGCGGCAGCGAGGTGGCGCTGCGCACGTCCATGGCGATGGCCACGCGCCGCGCGGCATTCTTCAGCTCCAGGTTGACGAAGGACAGCAGCAGTTCCGGCGGCAGGTTGTCGACGCAGAAGTAGCCGGCGTCCTCCAGCGCGCGCAGCGCCACCGACTTGCCGGAGCCCGACATGCCGGTGATGAGGACGAGCTCTAGCGACATGCGGCTTCAGCCTCCGCCGTCCGCGGCCGCCGTGCCCAGCATTTCCTTGGCATGGGCCAGCGTGGTGCCGGACAGGCGCTCGCCGCCCAGCATGCGCGCCACTTCGGCCACGCGCCTTTCGCCTTCGACCGGCGCCACGGTGCTGGCCACGCCCTTGCCCTCGGCCTGCTTCGCCACCACCAGGTGGTGATCGGCGCAGGCGGCCACCTGTGGCAGGTGGGTGACGGCCAGCACCTGGCGGTCGCGCCCCAGCTGCTTCATCAGCCGCCCCACCGTCTCGGCGACCGCGCCGCCGACGCCGGCATCGACCTCGTCGAAGATCAGCGTGCCGGCGGTGCCGAGGCGGCTGGTGGTGACGGCTATCGCCAGAGCGATGCGCGAGAGCTCGCCACCCGAAGCCACCTTGCCCACCGGGCGCGGCGTGCTGCCCGCATGGCCGGCCACCAGGAAACTCACTTCCTCCAGCCCGAAGGCGGAAGGCGTCTCGGTCTTCTCCAGTGCCACCTCGAAGCGGCCGCCCTGCATGCCCAGGCCCTGCATTGCCAGCGTGACGGCCTTGGCCAGCTGCGGCGCCGCCTTGGCGCGCGCCTTCGACAGGCTGCGCGCTTCGGCCAGGAAGGCCTCGCCTTCCTTCTTCTCGGCGGCTTCCAGGGCCGCCAGGTCGGCGGCCGCGTCCAGCCTGGCCAGTTCGTCCTTCCAGCCGGCCAGCAGCGCCGGCAGCTCGGACGGCGTGCGCTTGTAGCGGCGCGCCAGCGACAGCCAGGACGACATGCGCTCGTCGAGTCGGGCCAGCCGCTCGGGGTCGAGGTCGGTCTTGCGCAGGTAGGTTTGCAGCGAATGCGCGGCGTCTTCCGCCTGCGCCAGGCTGGAGGCCAGCACTTCGGCGATCTCGCGGAACTGCGGCTCCAGGTGCTCCTGGCCGCGCAGCGCGTCCAGCGCCTGGGCCAGGCCCTGCCGCGCGCCGCCGCCTTCGTCGCCATCCAGCAGTTGCTGCGCGCCCTGGGCCGCTTCGAGCAGCGCCTGCGCGTGCGACAGCCGCGTGTGGCTGGCATTCAGCTCGGTCCACTCGTCCGCGCCGGGCGCCAGCTTGTCGACTTCGCCGATCTGCCAGGCCAGGCGCTCGCGTTCGCGCTGCAGCGAGTCCTGCGCCGTGCGGGCGTCGGCCAGCGTCTTCTGCGCGGTGCGCCAGCGCTGCCACAGGCCTTGCAGCTTGCTCGTGGCCAGGCCGGCATAGCCATCGAGCAGGTCGCGCACGGCGGCCGGGCGGGTCAGGCTTTGCCAGGCGTGCTGGCCGTGGATGTCGACCAGCTGCTCGCCGGCTTCCCGCAGCTGGGTGGCGGTGGCGGCGCTGCCGTTGATCCAGGCGCGGCTCTTGCCCTGGCTGTCGATGCTGCGCCGCAGGAGCAGGGTGTCGCCGGTGTCGAAGCCGGCTTCCTGCAGCCACGGCACCAGGGCCGGCGGCAGCTCGAACTCGGCGCTGATCTCGGTGCGGGGCGCGCCTTCGCGCACCACGCTGGCTTCGGCGCGGGCACCGAGGGCGAGCTGCAGGGCGTCGACCAGGATGGACTTGCCGGCGCCGGTTTCCCCAGTCAGGACCGAAAAACCGCCGGAAAGCTCGAGCTCGAGCTCACGGACGATCACGAAGTCGCGGAGCGCAATGCGTTTGAGGCTCATGCGCCCTCGTTCCAATGCAGTTTCTTGCGCAAGGTATCGAAGTAGGTCCAGCCCTTGGGGTGCAGGAATCGTACCTTGTGCTCCGAGCGGCGCACCGTGATGCGGTCGCCGTGCAACAGGGAGGCGAGCGACTGCATGTCGAAATTGGCGCTGGCATCGCGGCCGGACACCAGTTCGATGACGATTTCGACGTTATCCGGCAACACGATGGGCCGGTTCGACAGGGTGTGCGGCGCGATCGGCACCAGCACCCAGCTGGAGTTGGACGGGTGCAGCAGCGGCCCGCCGGCCGACAGCGAATAGGCGGTGGAACCGGTGGGCGAGGCCACGATCAGGCCGTCGGCGCGCTGGTTGGCGACGAAATGGCCGTCCACCTCCACCCGCAGTTCCACCATGCCGGAAGTGGCGCCGCGGTTCACCACCACGTCGTTCATGGCCAGCGCGTCGAACACGCAGTGGCCGTCGCGCACCACCCGCGCGTGCATCAGGGTGCGCTGGTCTTCCTCGTACTCGCCGGCCAGCATGGGCGGCAATACCGTGCGAAACTGGTCCAGCGGGATGTCGGTGACGAAGCCCAGCCGGCCCTGGTTGATGCCGATCAGGGGCACGCCGTAGCGCGCCAGCTGGCGGCCTATGCCCAGCATGGTGCCGTCGCCGCCCACCACCAGCCCCAGGTCACATTGGGTGCCGATGGCGGCCACTTCGATGGTAGGGTGGCCCGTGAGGCCCGCATTTGCGGCCGTGTCGCGTTCCACCACCACCTCGCAGCCCTGGGCCGCCAGAAAGTTCGCAATGTCGTCCATCGCGGCGCGCGTGGAGGCCGCCACCGCCGGCGGAACCGCGGCGTGGTACTTGCCGATCAGCGCGACCTGCCGGAAGATGGATTTCATCGGCAAATTACATCACTAAAATTGGTCACCACACCCTCATGAAGCTCGACGACCGCGCCAAGCTGTTGCTGAAAGCCCTGATCGAGCGCTACATCGCCGAGGGGCAGCCGGTAGGCTCGCGCACGCTTTCGCGCGCGTCCGGGCTGGAACTGTCCCCGGCCACC
>JAQGMU010000170.1 GCA_028292195.1 Ramlibacter sp.
CTGGTGTGCGAGGGCTGCGGCGACTGCAGCGTGCAGTCCAACTGCCTGTCGGTGGAGCCGCTGGAAACCGAGTTCGGCCGCAAGCGCACCATCAACCAGAGCACCTGCAACAAGGACACCAGCTGCCTGAAGGGCTTCTGCCCCAGCTTCGTCACCGTCGAAGGCGGCAAACTGAAAGGCAAGTCCAAGCAAGCCACCGCGCCTTCGCCGTTCACCATGGGTGAACTGCCCGAGCCGCAGCTGCCGCGCACGGCGGAGGCCTACGGCATCGTGGTCGCCGGCGTCGGCGGCACCGGCGTCATCACCATCGGGCAGTTGCTCGGCATGGCCGCCCACATCGAAGGCAAGGGCATCGTCACCCAGGACGCCGCCGGCCTGGCGCAGAAAGGCGGCGCGACCTGGAGCCATGTGCTGATCGCCGACAGCCAGGACGCCATCCGCACCACGCGCGTCAGCATGGCCGCGGCCGACCTGATCATCGGCTGCGACCCGATCGTCACCGCCGGCAAGGAAACGGTGATGCGCATGCGCGAGGGCCGCACCCACGTGGCGCTCAACGGCCACAGCGCGCCGACCGCCGCCTTCGTGCGCGACGCCAACTGGGCCAACCCGGGCGATGCCTGCGCCGCCGAGATCGGCGAGGCCGTCGGTGCGAGCGGCCTGGCTGCCTTCAATGCCGATGCAGCGGCTTCCAAGCTGCTGGGCGACAGCATCTACGCCAACCCCATGATGCTGGGCTTCGCCTGGCAGAAGGGCTGGGTGCCGCTCGGGCGCGAGGCCCTGCTGCGCGCGATCGAGCTAAACGCCGTGGCGGTGGACAACAACAAGGCCGCCTTCGAGTGGGGCCGCCAGGCCGCGCACGACTGGCCGCGCGTGGAGGCGCTGCTGACGCCCGCCCAGGTCATGGAGTTCAAGAAGCGCGAGACGCTGGACACCCTGGTCGCGCGCCGGGTCGAGTTCCTCACGGCCTACCAGGACGCCGCCTATGCCGCCCGCTTCCGCGAGCTGGTGGAACAGGTGCGGCTGGCTGAGGCGCCGATGGGCAAGACCACGCTGGCCGAAGCGGTGGCGCGCGGCCTGTTCAAGCTGATGGCGTACAAGGACGAATACGAAGTGGCCCGCCTGCATGCCGAGACCGGCTTCCGCGAGAAGGTCGCCGCGCAGTTCGAGGGCGACTTCAAGATCCACTACCACCTGGCGCCGCCCATCGTCGCGAAACACAACGACAAGGGCGAGCTGGTCAAGCGCAAGTTCGGCCCGGCCACCTTCCACCTGTTCCGCCTGCTGGCGAAGCTCAAGGGCTTGCGCGGGACCGCGCTGGACGTGTTCGGCCGCACCGAAGAACGCCGCACCGAGCGGGCCCTGATTGCCGAGTACCGCCAGACGGTGCAGGAGCTGCTGGAGCGCCTGGCGCCCGGCAACCATGCGCAGGCCGTGGAAATTGCCCGGCTGCCCGAGCAGATCAAGGGCTATGGCCACGTCAAGGCGCGTAACCTGGCGGCCGTGCGGCCGCAGTGGGACGCCCTGCTGCAGCAGTGGCGCGGTGCCGGCGCCGAGGCGCGCCGCGCCGCTTAAGAGCCCGGGCGGCAGCGCCCGCATACAATCCGGCTTCTCCCCGCGCTCCTGCCCCTGAAGGGCCGCCGTGGCGCGGGCGTCTTTCCCCGTTGGAGGCCATTCGGCCCTGGAGACACCGTGTTCATTTCTTCCGCCTTCGCCCAAGCGGCGCCGGCTGCCGCTGTCGGCAGCGACCTCTTTGGTTCGTTCGGGAGCCTGCTGCCGCTGGTGCTGATGTTCGTGGTCCTGTATTTCGTGATGATCCGCCCGCAGATGAAACGCCAGAAGGAGCACAAGACCATGGTCGAAGCCCTGGCCAAGGGCGACGAAGTGGCCACCGCCGGCGGCCTGGTCGGCAAGGTCACCAAGCTCGGCGACCACTACCTCACCGTGGAACTGGCGCCCGGCGTCGAGGTCCAGGTGCAGCGCAGCGCCGTCACGCAGGTCCTGCCCAAGGGCTCGTTGAAATAACGGTTCGCCGTTGAGGGCCGAGCGTTGGGCGTCCTGGCCGGCGCTCACCTCAGCGCTCAACGCCTAACGCTCAAGCCATGAACCGATACCCTCTCTGGAAGTACGTGATCCTGGCGGTCGCGTTGCTGATCGGGGTGCTGTACACCCTGCCCAATTTCTTTGGCGAGGACCCGGCCGTGCAGGTTTCGGCCGGCAAGGCCAGCGTCCGCGTCGATGCGGCCACCCAGCAGCGCATCGAACAGGCGCTGGCGCAGGCCGGGATCAAGCCGCGCAGCATCACCCGCGAGCCGACTACGGTCAAGGTCCGCCTGGACAGCAGCGACACGCAGCTGAAGGCCAAGGACGCACTGCAGCGCGCGCTGGTGCCGGACCCCACCGACCCGGCCTACGTGGTGGCGCTCAACCTGCTTTCCAGCACCCCGTCGTGGATGGCGTCGCTGCGCGCCCAGCCCATGTACCTGGGCCTGGACCTGCGCGGCGGCGTCCACTTCATGCTGCAGGTCGACATGCAGGCGGCGCTGACCAAGAAGGCCGAGTCGTACTCCGGCGACATCCGCACCGTGCTGCGCGAGAAGAACGTGCGCCACGCCGGCATCTCCCGCAACGGCCAGGCGATCGAGATCCGCTTCCGCGACCCGGCGGCGCTGGCCGCGGCCCGCGCCGTGCTGGCCGACCAGTTCCCTGACCTGCAGCTGGCCGAAGCCGCCGAGGGCGACGGCACCAAGGTCACCGCCACCATCAAGCCGGAAGCCGCCCGCAAGGTGCAGGAGCAGGCGCTCAAGCAGAACATGGTGACCTTGCACAACCGGATCAACGAGCTGGGCGTGGCCGAGCCGGTGATTCAGCAGCAGGGAATAGACCGCATCGTGGTGCAGCTGCCCGGCGTGCAGGACACGGCCAAGGCCAAGGACATCCTGGGCCGCACCGCCACCCTGGAAGTGCGGATGGTCGACGAGTCCACCGAGGGCCGGGCGGCGGAGATCGGCAGCGGCCCGGTGCCCTTCGGCGCCGAGCGCTACAACGATCGCGACGGCCGCGCCGTCATCGTCAAGAAGCAGGTGGTGCTGACCGGCGAGAACCTGACCGACGCCCAGGCCGGCTTCGACAACCAGACCCAGGAAGCCGCCGTGCACCTGACGCTGGACGCCAAGGGCTCGCGCATCTTCCGCGACGTCACGCGCGAGAACGTCGGCAAGCGCATGGCCATCCTGCTGTTCGAAAAGGGCAAGGGCGAAGTGGTGACGGCGCCGGTGATCCGCAGCGAGATCGGCGGCGGCCGGGTCCAGATTTCAGGCCGCATGACCACGGTGGAAGCCAACGACTCCGCCCTGCTGCTGCGCGCCGGCTCGCTGGCCGCGCCGATGGAAATCATCGAGGAAATGACCATCGGCCCCAGCCTGGGCGCCGAGAACATCGCCAAGGGCTTCCACAGCGTGGCCTGGGGCTTTGCCGCCATCGTGGCCTTCATGGTCATCTACTACGGCCTGTTCGGGGTGTTCTCCGGGCTGGCGCTGGCGGTCAACCTGCTGCTGCTGGTGGCCATCCTGTCCATGCTGCAAGCGACGCTGACGCTGCCAGGCATGGCGGCCATGGCGCTGGCGCTGGGCATGGCGATCGACTCCAACGTCCTGATCAACGAACGGGTGCGGGAGGAGCTGCGCAACGGCGCTTCCCCGCAGGCGGCCATCCATGCCGGTTACGACCGGGCCTGGGCGACCATCCTGGACTCGAACGTCACCACCCTGATCGCCGGCCTCGCGCTGCTGGCTTTCGGCTCCGGCCCCGTGCGGGGCTTCGCGGTGGTGCACTGCATCGGCATCCTCACCTCGATGTTCTCCGCCGTGTTCTTCTCGCGTGGCCTGGTCAATCTCTGGTACGGCCGCCAGAAGAAACTGAAAGCGGTTTCCATCGGGACAGTATGGCGGCCCGACCCGGATAACGCTATAACCAAGGCGGAGTAGGAAAAAACGCCAGAAATGGGCGGGGCGGCGCGTGCCGGCCACGCCCTGTGTAAAGGAAATTAGGCAGTGGAGTTTTTCAAGATCCGGCGGGACATCCCGTTCATGGAGAATGCCCTGGTGTTCAACGTGATCTCCCTGGTCACGTTCCTCGCCGCGGTGTTCTTCCTGTTCACTCGCGGCCTGCACCTCTCGGTGGAATTCACCGGCGGCACCGTGATGGAGGTGGCCTATTCGCAGCCGGCCGACGTCGAGGCCGTGCGCCGCACCGTGTCCGGTCTGGGCTATACCGACGTCCAGGTGCAGAATTTCGGCACCGCCCGCGACGTCCTGATCCGGCTGCCGGCGCAGAAAGGCGTGAGTTCCGCGCAACAGAGCGACCGCACGCTGGCTGCCCTGCAGGCGGCCACGCCGGGCGTCACCAAGAAGCGGGTGGAATTCGTCGGCCCGCAGGTCGGCGAGGAGCTGGTGACCAACGGCCTGAAGGCGCTGGCCATGGTGGTGGCCGGCATCATGCTTTACCTGGCGCTGCGCTTCGAGTGGAAGTTCGCGGTGGCGGCCATCATCGCCAACCTGCACGACGTGGTCATCATCCTGGGCTTCTTCGCCTACTTCCAGTGGGACTTCTCGCTGGCGGTGCTGGCGGCGGTGCTGGCGGTGCTGGGCTACTCGGTCAACGAGTCGGTGGTCATCTTCGACCGGATCCGGGAGAACTTCCGGCGCTACCGCAAGTTGAGCACCATCCAGACGATCGACAACGCGATCACCTCCACCATCAGCCGCACCAACATCACCCACGGCTGCACCCATATCATGGTGCTGTCGATGCTGCTGTTCGGCGGCGCCACGCTGCACTACTTCGCGCTGGCGCTCACCATCGGCATCCTGTTCGGCATCTACTCCTCGGTGTTCGTCGCCGCGGCCATCGCCATGTGGCTGGGGATCAAGCGCGAGGACCTGGTGAAGACCGCCGGCAAGCGCGGCGAAGGCGACCCGAACGACCCCAACGCGGGCGCCACCGTCTGAGGTCCGCCTGATGTCGACCCCCCTCACCCCAGCCGCGACGCCCCTGGCGCGGCAGGCTCGTGAGCGGTTCGTGGCGCACATGGAGGGCGTGCTGCCCGAGCTGTGCGAGGCCATCCGCAATGCGCTGGCCGACCAGATGGGCAACGCGCCGAGCAGCCGCGACATGCAGCAGCGGCGCGACGCCCTGGTGGAATTCGAAAGGGAAGCGGCCAAGTGGGCCGAGTCCGCCGCCCGCGCCTGGCGCCGTGCCGTCATTCCGGCCACGGCCACCGGGCGGGTGCGCATGCAGCTCGCCTCGCTCGAGCTGATCGGCAACGACGTCGTCGAAAACAAGATCCTGTCGTCCCGGCTGGCGATGGCGGTGCAGGAAAAGGCAGTCTGGGACATCAACGACCTGAGGCTGCGCATCACCCACCTGGAAGGCGGCGACGAGCTGGCAAGTGAGGACGTGCTGCGTCCCGAGGCCTTGTCGCAGCTGATGGTGGAGCAATGGATGGCGTGCAAGCTGGCGCGCGAAACCTGGACCGCGGCCAAGGACGTGATCCAGGCGAGCATCGCACCGCGGGCGCTCGAGGCCTATCAATTGGCCAATGATTTCCTGATCCATCGCGGCGTGCTGCCGGAGATCGATCTCAGCTCGCGCGTGAAGCGGCCGCCGCAATCACCCGTCCGGCCGCAGGCCCGTACCGACGGCGGCGGGCAAGGCGGCGGCGCATATGGCGGGGGCCAGGGCGGCGGAGGCCAGGGCGGCGGCGGTGCTTATGGCGGGGGCCAGGGCGGCGGCGGGCAGGGCGGCGGCGGTGCTCATGGCGGCGGCCAGGGTGGCGGCGGCCAAGGCGGGGGCGGTTACGGCGGCGGCGGCCAGGGCCATGGCGGCCCCGGCGGTTCCGGCCAGGGCGGCGGCAACTACGGCGGTGGCGGTGGTGGCAACTACGGCGGCGGTGGAAGTGGCGGCTCGACCTCCGGGGCGGCCGGCAGCCACGGCGGCGGCAACGCCGGCTACGCCAACGGCGGCGGCGG
>JAQGMU010000190.1 GCA_028292195.1 Ramlibacter sp.
GGCTCTGCGAGTAGCCCTGGTGGGGTTCGCTGCGCGAAACCCACCCTACAAGTTTCGCATTCGTATTCGTAGGGTGGGTTCGCGAAGCGACCCCACCATCCCCTATTTGCTCCGCGCCGTCGACGCCCGCACGTCGCACTTGAGCACGTTCGCCATGTACTTCAGCGCCGCCGTCTTCGCCGCCGGCGTTTCGGCGGCCGTGCAATCGGCCGGCACCCAGACTTTCTCGAAGCCGCGCAGGAAGGCATCGGCCGCCGTCAGCTGCACGCACATGTCGGCGGCGAGGCCGCACAACACCAGTTCCTCCGCCTTCATTTCCCTCAGCAGCAGTTCCAGCGGCGAGCAATAGAAGGCCGAATGGCGCGGCTTCAACAGGGTCAGGTCGGTGGCGCGCGGCGCCAGCAGGCGGGCGATCTCGCCGGCCTCGTCGTGGCGGCCGGTCAGTTGCGACACCAGGCTGTGGAAGTCGGATTGCCAGACGCCGTAGTTGTCGTTGGCGTAGACGACGGCAACGCCCTGCCGGTCACAGCGCTCGCGCAGCTTCAGGGCCGCCCTGGCGGCACGCAGGCCGGGCGCGGCCAGCGTTTCCGCACCCGGGAAGTCGAGCGGATTGATGAAGTCGATGAAGATCAGCACCCGCTTGCTGCGGGGCACCTGGGCATGGGGTGTCATGGCCCGGCCATCCTAAGAGCCGGCGCGCCGCGGCCCTTGTAGGAGCGCGGCGAGACCTGCCCGCCGCCGGCTTGCCTACTTCTTGCCCAGCCCCATGCGGGCCGCGCCTTCCGTGTACAGCTTGGTCTTGCTCGCCATGAAGCCGTCCATCTCCTCGAGCCCGACGTTCACCAGTTCGAAGCCGTTCTTGGCCGCCAGCTCCTTCATCTCGGCGTCGTTGTTCAGTGCGCGCCACAGGTCCGACAGGCGCTTGCGCGCTTCCGGCTTGGTGGACTTGGGAACGCCGATGCCGCGGTAGGCGCCGTCGACCCAGTCGACGCCCAGTTCCTTGAAGGTGGGCACGTCGGGCATCAGGGGATGGCGCTTTTCCATCGCCACGGCCAGCGGGCGCACGCGCGTCTTGTTGCCGATGGCGAACGGCGTGTACGTCATCGCGCCATCGACCTGGCCGCCCAGCACCGAGGTGGTCATGTCACCGGTGCCCTTGAACGGCACGTACAGCGTCTTGATGCCGAAGGCGGCGTCCAGGCGCTCGTGCGCCGCGTGGTTGGCCGAGAACTGGCCGGAGCCACCCAGGCTGAGCTTGCCCGGGCTGGCCTTGGCGGTCTTGATGAAGTCCTGGAAGTTCTTGATCGGGCTCTGCTCCGGCACCACCAGGATGTCCGGCGTGAAGTGGAACCAGAACACCGGCGTGACGTCGGCGGTCTTGTACTGCACGTCGCCCTGGATCGGCTGGAACACGATGTGCGGCAGGTTGACGCCGACGACGTTCAGGCCGTCAGCGGGCAGCTGGTTCATCTGCGACCACATCAGCCCACCGCCGGCGCCCGCCTTGTACTGGATGATGGTTTCGACGGCGGGGCACTTCCGGTGCAGCACCATCTGCTGGTGCCGGGCCGACAGGTCGGACTCGCCGCCCGGCGGGAAGGCCTGCCAGTACATCACGTTCTTCTCGGGGCAGCCTTGCGCCAGCGCCAGGGGCGCCAGCAGGGCCAGGCCCAGGGCCGAAATCAGTCGCTTCATCACTTGTCTCCTGCGGGTCGGGTGCCCGTCGTTGGCCTGCCACTGTAGGCTACCCACGGGCAAACGAAGCACCCGTGATTCAAGGCATTGTTAACTGGCCTTCAACAATGCCTTGCTTCAGAGGGCGCGGTTGAGGTCGATCTCGAGGCCGGCCTGCTTCATCGCGCGCGCCAGCAACAGGCGCCAGACGCCGCTGTCTTCCATGACGTGGTGCGTCAGGCCGGCAAGCCCGGCCGGGGAGGTGCCGCCGGTCTGCAGGACGAAGACGCGTCCGCGGCCCAGCGCGGCCAGCAGGAAGCCGATCTCCAGCTGGCGGCTGCCCTCCAGCACCAGCGCGAAATCGGCCTGGCGCAGGCCTTCCAGCACTTCGAGCGACGCGCCATCGGTGCTCGGCTCCTGGCTGATCACTGGCTCCAGTCCCAACTCGGCGATGAAGGTCGTCACCGCCTCACCCGCCTCGTCGTCGCGGCAGACGATGGCCACGCGCGGCGTCCGGCCGGCGGCAGGGGGAGGGGCAAGGGCGGGAGCGGGAGCTGAGGTGGGCATGGGGGCGGGTTTAGGTGCGGGAGTGGGCGCCGGCGTGGGCGCGGCGGTGGGGGCCGGCGTCGCCGCAGGCTTGGGCGCGGGTGTCGCTGCGGGCCTGGGTGCGGGTGTCGCTGCCGGTGTCGGTGCTGGCGTTGCCGCGGGCTTGGGCGCCGACGTAGGTGCCGGGGTGGGGGCTGGCGTCGGTGCCGGAGTGGGTGCAGGGGTCGGTGCAGGCGTCGGTGCTGGCGTCGGTGCGGGAGTTGGGGCCGGTGTCGGCGAGGGAGTCGGGGCGGGCGTTGGTGCTGGAGTCGGTGCTGGGGTCGGTGCTGGAGTCGGCGCCGGGGTCGGTGCCGGCGTGGGTGCCGGCGTGGGCGTCGGTGCCGGCGTGGACGCCGGCGCCGGCGCGGCCATCGCCGCCGGTGCACCGGCGCTGTGCGGCCGCTCCGTGAGCAGCTTGTTCATCGCGTCGAGTCGGATGATGGCCTGCTGGATGGCCGCGCGCAGGCAATCGTGGAACTCCCCCGCCGTGTAGCGCTCGCCGAAAGTCGAATTCAGCGCGGCATCCAGCGCCGGGATCGCGTGCTGCTTGTATTCCGGCGTGCCGGAGCCCACGGCGTCGGCGATGTGGGCATTGACCTTGCGCTGCAGCACCTCCAGCCGGCCGTCCCAGCGGTCCTGGATGCCGGAAACGTCGAAACTCCGCAGCTCCCGGATGGTCCTGCCGATTTTGTCGATGATGGCGCGTTCGTGCGCGCCGGCGGACTTGGACATGCATTTCCTCCTGGCTGCAGGGCGCCACTCTACCGCGTCGCGCGGCCCGTGCCGGCTAGAAGCGCAGTCCGCCCGAGAGCCTGAGCATGTCCTGTGGCGAGAAGTTCACCTTCGGGTCCCACGCGAGCCGCACGAAATGGTGCGCCCAGTCGTAGCCCACGGTCGCGCCCAGCCGCCGCACCAGGGTGCCGTCCACCAGGCCCCGCTTGGCCAGCAGGTCCAGCGTCAGCCGCTGGTCGCCTGCAAGTGGCTTGCGCCAAACCAGGTGCAGATGGCGCTGGTCGGGGTTCTGCCGGTTGTCGCCCACCAGCAGCAAGCCGAGCGACTGGTGGTCGGCCCAGCGCCGGCCCGCGGCCAGCGTCCAGGCGTCGTTGGGGTCGAAGTTGAGGTTGACGTAGGGGCGCAGGTTGGTCCGGCCCAGCCCGGCACCCAGGTACCAGTCGTCCCCTGCCTCGGCATACAGGCTGCCGCCGCGGAAGCCCCCGGAGGCGATCTGCAACGAGGGCTGGACCTGGAGGACGCCCAGGGTAAAAGTACGGTCCCACCCGGCGCGTGCCTGCTGCATGTCCTCATGCGGGGCGCGAAACCAGCCGACCCAGGCATTGCCCCAGGAGGACGTGTAGCGCAGGTTGAGGTCCAGCGTCCATTCGGAGGGCAGCCCGCCGCCGGACAAGTGGTACAGGCCGGTGGTGAACTTGAAGGGGGTGGGACTGGGCTCCTGCGCTGTCGCCGGCAGGGCTGCCGACAGGGCCAGGAAGGTGCTCAAGACGAAAGCGCGCATGCGGACATCTTCCCTGTTCCCCGGACCTTGCACAATGGCGGTCCATGGAAACCAATCCCCTCGACAACCTCGACTCCCGCCTTTCGCGGCTGAATGCAGCGGTAGCGATCTCGGTCGCGCTGCTCGGCACCGTGATGGGTGTGTGCAAGGTCAAGGACGACAACATCGTGCAGGCCATGCAGCAGGCCCAGGCCGACAAGATCGACCACTGGGCCTTCTACCAGGCGCGCAACCTGCGCGAGGAGGTGGCCAGGGCCACCCTGGTGCAGCTGCGGCTGCAGGCCGTGGGCCGGCCCGCGAACGAGCGCGGCGGCTACGACCAGGCCATCGCCCAGTACGAGAAGCTGGCGGCCGACCAGGCGCAGAAGAAGGAGGAACTGCGGCTGCAGGCGGGCCGGGACCAGCAGGTTTATGACGACCTGAACTACCGCGACGACCAGTTCGACCTGGCCGACGCCGCGATCTCGATCGCCATCGCGCTGCTGGCCGTGGCATCGCTGACACAGGTGTGGTGGCTGTTTGCCGCTGCCATGGTGCCCGGCCTGTTCGGCACGCTCATGGGC
>JAQGMU010000196.1 GCA_028292195.1 Ramlibacter sp.
GGGTAGGGGGGCTTGGGGTTCTGCAGGTAGTCGGCGTCGCTGGATGGCAACTCGAGGCGCGGCGGCGCCGGCGGAGCGGGCGTCGGCGCCACGGGCGCGGCGATCGGGGGCGCCGGAGGCTGCGGCGTGAGGACCCCGGTCGGTGCGTTCGGGGAAGGCGCAGGGTCGGCAATGGCAAGCGGTTGCGGTGCCGGCGGCAGGGCCGGGGACTGCTTCGCGACGGCTTGGCGGACCGGTTGCGGCCGCACCGGCGGTGGCGGCGGCGGCGGTTCGACTTTGGGCACCGGCGGTGTGAGGACTTCACTCAGGATCTCGGCCGGCACCACGATCTCGACCGTGCGCCGCAGCAATCCGGTTTGCAGTTCCCACAGCGCCACGAAATGGACCAGCAGCACGCCGCCGACGATCATGGCGTTGCGGCTGATGCGGGGTTCAGGCGCGGCGGCCGGGGGCGGGAGCCCGGCAAAACCGAAACCGCCCGCGGGGGTGGGGACGCTGCTCATTGGAAATCAGCCGCGCAGGGCCCACCCGGCGGAAGCCAGTACGAGGATCAGGCCGATGCCGAGACCGACGAGGGGTGCCAAGCCGCGCTCTCCTGGATGCGGGAAGCGAGCTGGATGGCAGCGACCGGGTGGTTGGCGCTGCACTGGGCCACGACGTCGCGGGCGCAGCTTTCGCATTGGCCGCACTGGGTTGCCACGCCGAGTTCGAACTGGATGTCGTCGAAATCCATCCCGGCCCGCGCATGGCTGGCGATTTCGCGGTCGGATACACGGCGGCAGACGCAGACGATCATGGCTTGGAACTGGCTTGGCTGGCTTTGAACAAAGGTTGACGCGATTATAAATGCGAATCCTTCGCATTTGCAATGCCTATGATGGAAAGGGGCTTCCGCCTAGCCGACGTCACCGCCGCGCGGCGGCGGCTTGGCGCCGTCGACCATGGCGCGCAGCAGGTTTTCGCGATAGCGCAGGCTGGTGAAGGCCACGCCCGCCACGTGCAGTGCGATCAGCCCCAGCAGCAGCCAGGCCAGGATGGCATGCAGGTCCTCCAGCCACGGCTCGCCGAAGAACAGGTCGGTGCTGGTGTAGAGCCAGCCCGTCAGGCCGAGCGCCGCAACGCAAGCCAGCAGGGCGACGACCATCCACGCGCCCAGGGGGTTGTGGCCGAGGTAGCGCGGCTCCCGGCCGGCCAGCACCCGGGCTGCATAGGCGGCCGTGGCTGCGGGGCCAAGCACGAAACGGGAGAAGCGCGCGTGGCGGTTGCCCAGGAAGCCCCAGGCGATGCGCGCCACCACGATGGCTGCCGCGCCATAGCCGGCGGCGCGGTGGAAGCCCGCGAGCCCCAGCGTGGTCAGCCAGGCCGCGGCGACCGCGCCGACCAGCAGCCAGTGCAGCAACCGCACCGGGCGGTCCCAGACCGGAACGCGAGGCGCGCCGTGTTCCATGCTGCCGCCGTGCGCGCCTTACTTGACCTCGCCGACCTTCTCGAAGGTCTTGGGATTGAAGAACACCTCGGCGCGCTCGTTCTTCTCGTTGAAGCCGTAGACCTCGTAGCAGCCGTTCTCGACCTTGACCTGACGGACCTTCTTCCAGCCGTCGGCCAGCAGCTTGGCCTTCAGCTCGGTCTGCTTCTTCCGTTCGGCCTTGGGCACGTCGCACTTGAAATTGCCATCGGCCAGGGCGCCGGTGGCGGCCGCCAGCGCCAGCAGCGCGACACAAATTTTCTTGGACGGGGTGTTCATGGGGGACTCCTTGGGTTGAAAAAAACTGTGGCGCGCCGGCGTTCAGACGTCGGCCCAGAGGCGCAGCAGGTTGTGGTAAGTACCGGTCAGGCCGACGACGGCGGGCTGGGTTTCCCCGACGGTGCCGCGCAGGCTGCGCAGGTGCGCGTCCATGTCGAACAGCAGGCGGCGCTGTTCGTCGCTGCGCACCATGCTCTGGATCCAGAAGAAGGAGGCCGTGCGGTAGCCGCGCGTCACCGGCTCGACCCGGTGCACGCTGGTGCCGGGGTAGATGACCATGTCGCCGGCCGGCAGTTTCACCCGCTTTTCGCCGGAGACGTCGTTGATCACCAGTTCGCCACCCTCGTAGTCCTCGGGTTCAGTCAGGAACAGGGTGCAGGAAATGTCGGTGCGCACGCGGCCGGCGCCATTGCGCAGGTAGCGCACCGCGCTGTCCACGTGGTCGTCGAAGCGGTCGGCGGCACCGCCGTAGCGGTTGAACAGCGGCGGCGAGATCTGCTTGGGCAGGGTGGCGGAGAAGAACAGCGCGTTGCGCTCCAGCCCGCGCAGCACCACCTGTTGCAGCTGCTGCGCTGCCTCGCAGGCCTCCGGCAGCTGGTGGTTGTGCTTGGCCAGCGCGGCCTGCTCGCCGGCCGTCAGGCGGCCCTCGCCCCAGGGCGCGGCGGCCAGCACGCCGCGCGCCCCCGCCACTTCGGCGGCGGTGAGGACATTGCGGACGTGCAGCAGCATGCTCAGTACCGGTAGGAGACGCTCGCCACCACGGAGCGGCCCATCCCCAAGGTGGAGAAACCCGGATAGAGCTGGTCGCCGTAGGTGCGGTTGGCGGCGTTGGTGACGTTCAGCTGCCCGTACAGGTCCGGCGTGAACTTGTATTCGGCCATCAGGTCGATCGCGGCGTAGCCCGCCGCGCGCGCCGTTTTCTGGGCTGCGCCGCTCGTGCCTTGCAGGGCGAAGTTTTCGCTGGCGCCGTGGATGCCGCCGGCGACCCGCAGCTGGGACGTTGCCTGGTAGCTCACCCAGGCGGCGCCGGTGTGGCGCGGCGTCAGCCCGACCCGCTGGCCGACGCTGGCCTGCGCCGCGGCGGAGCTGCCGGCGGCGTCGATCCTGGCGGTGGGGATGAACGAGTATGAAAAGTAGACCTCCCACGCCGGTGTCAGGCGCCCGACCACGTCGGCCTCGAGGCCGGTGGAGTGGCGCTTGCCCGAGAGCAGGAATGCGGTGCCCGCAAAGTCGGCGTCGGTGGTGCGCTCGTTGAACTTCTCGGTGCGAAACAGCGCCGCCCGGGTGGACAGCCTGCCGCCCAGCCAGTCGAGCTTGGCCCCGACTTCGATGTTGCGGCTCTTCTCCGGCGGCGTGTTGGCGTTCTGCGGCGTGGTGAACTGGTAGCTGTCGGCCGAGGTGTTGAACGAGGTGCCGTAGGAGACGTAGTAGCTGCTGGCGTCGTCCGGCTGGAACAGCAGGCCGGCGCGGTAGCTCCAGAGCGAGCCGAAATTCACCTCGGTGGTGGGCGTGGTGGCCACCGAGCCGTTGGCCGCATAGGTGATCTGGCCGGTGTTGGCCCTGAACGTGTCCCAGCGCAGGCCGCCCAGCAGCTTCCACATGGGCGCCACCTGCACCAGGTCCTGCGCGTAGGCGCCCAGGGAACGGCCGCTGTAGTTGCTGGTTTCCCGATAGGACGGGACCTTGCCGGTGCCTGTCAGGCCCGCGCCGTCATCCGGCGTACCGACGGTGGTGTTGGGGCGCGTGCCCAGCACGTTGCCGGTGATGTTCTGGAACCGCGCCGCCACTTCATGCGCCGCGTCGACGCCGGCCAGGACGTCGTGGCGCAAGCCGAACCAGGCGTAACGGTTGCTGTAATCGCTTTGCAGGTAAGTGGTGCCGTAGGTGTCCTTGCGCGGCGTGAGCGAGCCGCGCGTGAGGATGGTTGCGTCGCTCAGGTTGTCCGGCGTGGTCGGGGCGCCGTTGGTGCTGCCGAAACGGGCTACGCCGCTCCATTGCGCGCGGTCGAACCTGCCGTTGCGCAGCTGGGTGCGCAGCTCGCCGTCATCGTCGAAGCGATGCACCCAGCTCGCGGCGCCATAGGTGGCACTGCCATCGGCGTAATCGGAACGGGTGCCGTAGAAATGGCGCGGGTCGATGGCCCGCGGCACGTTGCCGGCCAGGTAGGCGATGCTGTTGCGCGGGATGTTGTTGGTGTTGAGGTGGAACAGGCCGGCGTTGAATTCGTCGTCGGTGCCGATGCCCCAGCTGTAGCTGGGCGCGATGCCGTTGCGCTCGATGTTCGCGCCGCCGTTGTCGGTCTTGGTGGCCATCGCGTTGATGCGCAGGGCCGCTTCCTCGCCGGTGCGGATGTTGAAGTCACCGGTGGCGCGGAAGTAGCCGTCGCTGCCGACCGCGCCTGTGACGTCGGTCTGGTCGGCCAGCACCGGCTTCTTGCTCACCTGGTTGATCACGCCGCCGGTGGAACCGCGGCCGAACAGCATCGAGGCCGAGCCGCGCATCACCTCGACCCGCTCCAGGTTGAAGGTGTCGCGCTCGTACTGCGAAGGGTCACGCATGCCGTCGAGCAGCAAGTCGCCGGTGGTGGCGGCCGGAAAGCCGCGGATGCGGATGTCCTGGTCGGTGCCGTTCTCGGTGGCCGAGAAGGTGATGCCGGCGGTGTAGTGCAGCGCTTCCTTGAGTGTCTCGAGCTTGGCATCGTCGATCAGCTTCTCGGTCATCACCGTGACCGACTGCGGGATGTCGCGCAGGTCCTGGTTGCCCTTGCCGATGCTTGATTTCTTCGTCTGCAGGGCGTCCTTGCCCTGGGCCGCCTCGGCCCTTTCCCGGACCGTGACGGTGCCCAGGTTCCTTTCCGCGCCTTCAGCGGCGGCGCTGCCCTGGGCCCAGCTGCTGACGGAGGCGGCCAGCATCAGGGCGCCCAATGGCAGCAGGGCGGCTTCGCAAGCCGGCGCCGGCAGCTGGAAAGATCGGCTTGTCGTATCACGTCTGGGTGTTCGAGCAGGGCTGCGCTTCGATTGATGTGCCAAGTGGCCTCCGGTTGTCGAGTGAACAAGAGAGGCTGGCTGTGCGCCTGGTGAAGGCGCGAGGGAGGTTGGCTGGCCCGAATTCGCGGTGATTGTAACGCAAATGCGAATTACTCCTATTTGAGAAAGGAGGTGAGCAGGACTAGAATGCGAATAGTTCTTATCACGGAGATTCCATGACTGTCGAACGGCTGGACCAGGCACCGCTCGGGCGGACGTTCACCGTGCGCCACGTGGAGGCCGACCCGCAAGTGCCCGAACGGGCCCGCCAACTGGAAGAGATCGGCTTCTTCCCCGGCGAGAGGGTCATGGTCATGACACGCGGTTTCCCGGGCGGTGATCCGCTCGTGGTGCGCATCGGCCAGTCGACCTTCGCCCTGCGTGGCGCCGAAGCTGCCTGCATACGGGTCGCATGAACGAAGCCGTCATCCACCTGCATCCGCCGGGGCGCCTGGCAGCGCTGGTCGGCAATCCCAACGCCGGCAAGACGGCACTGTTCAACCGCTTGACCGGCAGCCACCAGAAGGTGGCCAACTATGCCGGCGTCACCATCGAGCGCAAGGAAGGCCGGCTCACCCTGGCCTCCGGCAAGACGGTGCGCGTGCTCGACCTGCCGGGCACCTACAGCCTGCACCCGCGCTCGCCCGACGAACGCATCACCTGCGAAGTGCTGCTCGGCCACGCCACGGGCGAGAAGCGTCCCGACCTGGTGGTCTGCGTGGTCGATGCCACCAACCTTCGGCGCGGGCTGCGGCTGGTGCTGGGCATCCGCCGCATGGGGCTGCCCTGCGTGGTTGCGCTCAACATGGCCGATCTGGCCGAGAGCCGCGGCATCAAACTGGACAGCGATGCCCTGTCACGCGAACTGGGCGTGCCGGTGGTCAGCACCGTGGCCGTGCAGGGCGAGGGCGATGTCGCGCTGCGGGAACTGCTGGAGCGGCCCGACGTATGGAAGGGGCAGGGGCCAGCGGCGTTGCAGCTGCCCGGCGACGAGGTCGACGTCCCTGACCATGAGACGGTGCGCGCCATCCTGCAGCGCCTGGGCCTCGACGACGTCGCACCGCATCTCGCCAGCGACCGGATCGACCGGTTCGTGCTGCACCCGGTGATCGGCCCGCTGCTGCTGGCGGTGCTGCTGTTCCTGGTGTTCCAGGCCGTGTTCGCCTGGGCCGAGCTGCCCAAGGCCCTGATCCAGGGCGCCACCGACTGGCTGGGCAAGGGCGTGGGCGCCGTGCTGCCGGACGGCTACCTGCGCAGCTTCCTCATCGACGGCCTGATCGCCGGCGTTGGCGGCGTGCTGGTGTTCCTGCCGCAGATCCTGATCCTGTTCTTCTTCATCCTGGTGCTGGAGGAGTCCGGCTACCTGCCGCGCGCCGCCTTCCTGCTGGACCGCATCATGGGCAGCGTGGGGCTGTCGGGCCGTTCCTTCATCCCGCTGCTTTCCAGCTTCGCCTGCGCCATCCCCGGCATCATGGCCACCCGCACCATCGCCAACCCGCGCGACCGGCTGGTGACGATCATGATCGCGCCGATGATGACGTGCTCGGCGCGGCTGCCGGTGTATGCGCTGCTGATCGGCGCCTTCATCCCGAGCCGCAAGGTGGGGCCCGGCATCGAGCTGCAGGGGCTGGTGCTGTTCCTGCTGTACCTCGCCGGCATCCTGGGATCGCTGGCGGTGGCGTGGGTGCTGAAGCGCGCCACCGGCCACGGCCAGGTTCGGACTCTGATGATGGAGCTGCCCACTTACCACTGGCCGCACGTGCGCAACGTGGCGCTGGGCCTGTGGCAGCGGACGGTGATCTTCCTCAAGCGGGTGGGCGGCATCATCCTGGTGCTGACCATCGCGCTCTGGTTCCTGGCCAGCTTCCCCGGCGCACCGGAAGGCGCGACGCGGCCGGCCATCGAGTACAGCGTGGCCGGCATGCTGGGCCACGCACTCGCCGTGGTGCTGGCGCCGATCGGTTTCAACTGGCAGATCAGCATCGCGCTGGTGCCTGGCCTGGCGGCGCGCGAAGTGGCGGTGAGTGCGCTCGGAACCGTGTACGCGCTGTCGGCCACCGGCCAGGATACGGCGGGCGCCCTGGCGCCGCTGATCGCCCAGAGCTGGAGCATGGCCACGGCCCTGTCGCTGCTGGCCTGGTACGTGTTCGCGCCGCAGTGCCTGGCCACGCTGGCCACGGTCAAGCGCGAAACCGGCGGCTGGAAGTGGCCCGCGGTGATGGCGGGCTACCTGTTCGCGCTGGCCTACCTGGCCTCGTTCATTACCTACCGCGTGGCGCTGGCGTTCGGCCTCGGCTGACTTAGCTCGCCTCGCCCATTTGCGACTGCAGGTAGTTCTGCAGTCCGACCTTGGCGATCAGGTCGATCTGGGTTTCGAGGTAGTCGATGTGCTCCTCGGTGTCCTCGAGGATGCGTTCCAGGATCTCGCGCGAGATGTAGTCGCGCACCGTCTCGCAGTGGGCGATGCCGACCTTGACGGCGGCCTGCGCGCCGCGCTCGCTTTGCAGGTCGCAGTCCAGGATCTCGGGCACGTCCTCGCCCACCAGCAGCTTGCCCAGGTCCTGCAGGTTGGGCAGGGCGTCGAGGAACAGGATGCGTTCCATCAGCTTGTCAGCGTGCTTCATCTCGCCGATCGATTCCTCGTACTCCTTCTTCGCCAGTTTTTCGAAGCCCCAGTGCTTGAGGATGCGGTAGTGCAGGAAGTACTGGTTGGTCGCGGTCAGCTCGTTCCTGAGCTGCGCCTGCAGGTGCTGGATGACTTGGGGATCGCCTTGCATGGCCGGGTACTCCGGTTGTGATTTATGCAGGCGATTGTGGCGCAATGAGGGGGCATTGCGCCCCCTCATTGCAGCACTTGCCGCGTCAGTTGCGGATCAGGTGATCGAACGCGCCGAGCGCCGCTTTCGCGCCATCGCCGGCGGCGATGATGATCTGCTTGAAGGGCACCGTCGTCGCGTCGCCGGCGGCGAACACGCCGGGCACCGAGGTCTGGCCGCGGGCGTCGACCACGATCTCGCCGTGCTTCGACAGCTCCACCGAACCCTTCAGCCATTCGGTGTTGGGCACCAGGCCGATCTGCACGAACACGCCTTCCAGGTCGATCTTGCGGACCTCGCCGCTGGCGCGGTCCTTGTAGGCCATGCCGTTGACCTTCTGGTCGCCGGTGATCTCGGTGGTCTGCGCGTTGGTGATGACCGTCGCGTTGGGCAGGCTGCGCAGCTTGCGCTGCAGCACTTCGTCGGCGCGCAGCTTGGTGTCGAACTCGACCAGCGTCACGTGCGCCACCAGGCCGGCCAGGTCGATCGCCGCTTCCACGCCGGAGTTGCCGCCGCCGATCACGGCGACCCGCTTGCCCTTGTACAGCGGGCCGTCGCAGTGCGGGCAGTAGGCCACGCCCTTGTTCCTGAATTCCTTCTCGCCCGGCACGTTGATGTTGCGCCAGCGCGCGCCGGTGGAGATCACCACCGACTTCGCCTTCAACGAGGCGCCGCTTTCCAGCTCGATCTCGATCAGGCCGGCGCCCGTCTTCAGCGCCTTGGCGCGCTGCAGGTTCATGATGTCGACCTCGTAGTTGCGCACGTGCTCCTCGAGCGCCAGCGCGAAGCGCGGGCCTTCGGTCTCCTTGACCGAGATGAAGTTCTCGATGCCCAGCGTGTCCAGCACCTGGCCGCCGAAGCGCTCCGAGGCGATGCCGGTGCGGATGCCCTTGCGCGCCGCGTACACCGCGGCGGCGGCGCCGGCCGGGCCGCCGCCGACGATCAGCACGTCGAACGGGTCCTTGGCGGCGATCTTCTTCGCTTCGCGCTCGCTGCCCGAGGTGTCGACCTTGGCCAGGATCTCTTCCAGGCTCATGCGGCCGTTGCCGAACATGGTGCCGTTCAGGAACACGGTGGGCACGCCCATGATCTCGCGTTCCTTGATCTCGTCCTGGAACAGGCCGCCTTCGACCATGGTGGTCCTGATGCGCGGGTTCTGCACCGCCATCAGGTTCAGCGCCTGCACCACGTCCGGACAGTTGTGGCAGGTGAGGGAGACGTAGACCTCGAACTCGAAGTCGCCGTCGAGCGCGCGGATCTGTTCCAGCAGCGCCTGTTCCACCTTGGGCGGGTAGCCGCCGACCTGCAGCAGCGCCAGCACCAGCGAAGTGAATTCATGGCCCATGGGCAGGCCGGCGAAGCGCGGGCCGTGGTTCTCGCCCGGGCGGTTGATGGCGAAGGAGGGCGTGCGGTACGGGCCGCCAGCGGTTTCGGTGACCGTGACGCGCGGCGACGCTTCCTGGATGTCCTTCAGCAGTGCCCGCATCTCACCCGAAGCCGGGGTGTCGTCCAGCGAGGCGACGATCTCCACCGGCTGGGTCATGCGCTCCATGTAGGCGGCGAGTTGGGCTTTGAGATTGGTGTCGAGCATCACAATTCCTTGTTCTTGAAAGCAAAAGGCCCGGGACGCGCAAGCGCGCCCCGGGCCCGAGGCGCAAATGCGGCGCTTAGATCTTGCCGACCAGGTCCAGCGAGGGCGTCAGCGTGGCGGCGCCTTGCTCCCACTTGGCGGGGCAGACTTCGCCCGGGTGGGCGGCGACGTACTGGGCTGCCTTCAGGCGGCGCAGGGTTTCGCTGGCGTCGCGGCCGATGCCGTTGTCGTGCACTTCGATCGTCTTGATCTTGCCTTCGGGGTCGATCACGAAAGTGCCGCGCAGGGCCAGGCCGGTGTCTTCACCTTCGGTGATCAGCACCTGGAAGAAGCGGGCCAGCTGGTGGCTGGGGTCGCCTACCAGCGGGTACTGCACCTTCCTGATGGTGTCGGAGGTGTCGTGCCAGGCCTTGTGGGTGAAGTGGGTGTCGGTGGACACGCCATAGACTTCGACGCCCAGCTTCTGGAATTCGGCGTAGTGGTCGGCCAGGTCGCCCAGTTCGGTGGGGCAGACGAAAGTGAAGTCGGCCGGGTAGAACACGACGACGGACCACTTGCCCTTGAAGTTCTGCTCCGTGACGGGCACGAACTTGCCCTTGTGGTACGCGGTGGCGGTGAAAGCGGGGACTTCGGTGTTGATGAGAGACATTGTTTTCCTCTATTGCTGTGTAGACGCTGATGAATCACGCCTATGAGAGAGCATAAGGGCGATTGGCCCCCTTTCTCATTGAAAGGAGGCATCGCGGGTTTAGGCAGCGCCTATGAGGTCTGCTAGTAATCCAGCCGCTCGGGCCGGATCTCCTGCAGGATGGTCGTGGCGATCTCTTCGATCGACTTGGTGGTGGTGGAGAGCCAGCGGATGCCCTCGCGCCGCATCATCGCCTCGGCCTCGGCCACCTCGTGGCGGCAACTCTCGAGCGCCGCGTAGCGCGAGTTGGGCCGGCGCTCGTTGCGAATCTCGCTCAGGCGTTCCGGCAGGATGGTCAGGCCGAAGATCTTCTTGCGGTGCGGCACCAGCGCCGGCGGCAGCTGGCGGCGGTCGAAGTCCTCCGGGATCAGCGGGTAGTTGGCCGCCTTCAGGCCGTGCTGCATGGCCAGGTAGAGCGATGTCGGCGTCTTGCCGCTGCGGCTGACGCCGACCAGGATCACGTCCGCCTGCTCCAGGTCGCGGTTGCTCTGGCCGTCGTCGTGCGCCAGGCTGTAGTTGATCGCCTCGATCCGGTCGTGGTATTCCTTGCTCTTGCTGACGTCGGAGAAGCGCCCCACCCGATGGCTCGACTTCATGCCCAGCTCGATCTCCAGCGGCCGGACGAAGGTGCCGAACATGTCCAGCACCATGGCCTTGCAGCCGTCCTCGATCACCTGCAGCACTTCGACGTTCACCAGCGTGGTGAACACCACCGGCCGCCGGCCTTCCACTTCGGCCGTATGGTTGATCTGGCGCACCACCTGGTGTGCCTTGTCGACCGTGTCGATGAATGGCAGCCGCACGTGGCGCGGCTTGAACTCGAACTGGGCAAGGATGGCGTTGCCGAATGTCTCGGCGGTGATGCCGGTGCCATCGGAGACGAAAAAGACGGTTCGGGTGTGCATGCGGGGGGAAATACAATTCTCCCCATTATTCCGAATTCCCGCGCCATGCTCCGCCACCGCCGATTCGAACAACTACAAAGCCCATCGGTGGGGCATGCCGCCTTGCGCCCGCGCGCAGACCAAGTTTCAACTTCTGGAGTCTTCCCATGTCTGCACGCTTTGAGCCGACCGCCCTGGAGAATAAGTTAGACAACCTGCTGGTTGTGCCGTTTGAGAACCTGAGGATGACCGACGTCGAGGCGGTCGGCGGCAAGAACGCCAGCCTCGGCGAAATGATCTCGCAGCTGCCCGAGGGCGTGCGCGTGCCCACCGGCTTCGCCACCACCGCCCACGCGTTCCGCCAGTTCCTGCAGCACGGCGGCCTGGATGCACGCATCCAGCAGCGCCTGGACACCCTGGACACCGAAGACGTGCGCGCGCTGGCCGCGGCCGGCGCCGAGATCCGTGGCTGGGTCGAGGCGCAGCCGTTCCCGCCGGCGCTGGAGCAGGCGATCGGCGCCGAATTCGCGAAGCTGTCCGCCGGCAATCCCGATGCGAGTTTCGCGGTGCGCTCCTCGGCCACGGCCGAAGACCTGCCCGATGCGTCCTTCGCCGGCCAGCAGGAAACCTTCCTCAACGTGGTCGGCATTGCCACGGTCCTGCACAAGATGAAGGAAGTCTTCGCGTCGCTCTACAACGACCGCGCGATCAGCTACCGCGTGCACAAGGGCTTTGCCCACGCCGGCGTCGCGCTGTCGGCCGGCGTGCAGCGCATGGTGCGTTCCGACCTCGGCGCCGCCGGCGTCATGTTCACCATCGACACCGAGTCCGGCTTCGACCAGGTGGTCTTCATCACCTCCAGCTACGGCCTGGGCGAGACGGTGGTGCAGGGCGCGGTGAACCCCGACGAGTTCTACGTGCACAAACCGATGCTGGCGGCCGGCAAGCGCGCGGTGATCCGCCGCAATCTCGGCTCCAAGCTGATCCAGATGGTGTTCGCGAGCGAGGCCGAGCGGGCCCAGGGCGGCAAGCTGGTGAAGACGGTGGATGTGCCGCTGGAGCAGCGCAACCGCTATTCGCTGAGCGACGACGACGTCGAGGCGCTGGCCCGCTACGCGCTGGTCATCGAGAAGCACTACGGCCGCGCCATGGACATCGAGTGGGGCAAGGACGGCAGCGACGGCCAGCTCTACATCCTGCAGGCGCGGCCGGAGACCGTGAAGAGCCAGCAGCAGGGCAAGGCGGAGACCCGCTACAAGATCAAGGGCAAGGGCACGGTGCTGGCCGAGGGCCGCGCCATCGGCCAGAAGGTCGGCACCGGCCCGGTGCGGCTGGTGCACAGCCCCGCCGAAATGGACAAGGTGCAGGCCGGCGACGTGCTGGTCACCGACATGACCGACCCGAACTGGGAGCCGGTGATGAAGCGCGCCAGCGCCATCGTCACCAACCGCGGCGGCCGCACCTGCCACGCGGCCATCATCGCGCGCGAGCTGGGCATCCCGGCGGTGGTGGGCTGCGGCGACGCCACCGAGAAGCTGCTGGACGGCACCCTGGTCACGGTGAGCTGCGCCGAAGGCGACACCGGCTTCATCTACGACGGCCTGCTGGAAACCGAGATCACCGAGGTGCAGCGCGGCGAGATGCCCCCGATCAAGACCAAGATCACGATGAACATCGGCAACCCGCAGCTGGCGTTCGACTTCGCGCAGCTGCCGAACCACGGCGTCGGCCTGGCGCGGCTCGAGTTCATCATCAACAACAACATCGGCGTCCACCCGAAGGCCATCCTCGACGACCCCAACGTCGATGCCGACCTGAAGAAGGCGGTGGAGTCGGTGGCGCGCGGCCATGCCTCGCCGCGCGCCTTCTACGTCGACAAGGTCGCCGAGGGCGTGGCCACCATCGCCGCGGCGTTCTGGCCGAAGCCGGTGATCGTGCGCCTGTCGGACTTCAAGTCCAACGAGTACCGCAAGCTGATCGGCGGCAGCCGCTACGAGCCGGAAGAAGAGAACCCGATGCTGGGCTTCCGCGGCGCGGCCCGCTACATCAGCGGCGAGTTCCGGGAAGCCTTCGCCATGGAATGCGAGGCGCTGGTGCGGGTGCGCAACGACATGGGCCTGAGCAACGTGCAGGTGATGGTGCCCTTCGTTCGCACCCTGGGCCAGGCCGAGAAGGTCACGAAGCTGCTGGCGCAGCACGGCCTGGCAAGGGGCCGCGACGGCCTCAAGCTGATCATGATGTGCGAGGTGCCCAGCAACGCCATCCTGGCCGACGAGTTCCTCGAATTCTTCGACGGCTTCTCGATCGGCTCCAACGACCTGACGCAGCTGACCCTGGGCCTGGACCGCGACTCGGGGCTCGAACTGCTGGCGGCCGATTTCGACGAGCGCGACCCGGCCGTGAAGGCCATGCTCGCGCGCGCCATCCAGGCCTGCGTGAAGCAAGGCAAATACGTGGGCATCTGCGGTCAGGGCCCCAGCGACCATCCCGACTTCGCGGACTGGCTGGTGGAGCAGGGTATCGAATCGATCTCGCTCAACCCGGACAGCGTGATTGCCACGTGGCAGCGGTTGGCGGCGCGCTGACGGCCGCACGGTGGGGTCGCTGACGCGAACCCACCCTACAGGACCCGCTGGCTCTCCACTTCGCGGGTGAACTGGGTGGCCAGCTCCGGACCCACCATCGCCCGCAGGATGGCTTCCGTATTGCGCACCGCGGCCGTGAATTCGGGCGCGGTGGTCGCAGCCTGCAGTTTGACGCAAAGGTCGTCGGCGGCCGGCCCGAGCATGTCCTTGAGGCGCGCCACCGCGAAACGCTGGGCCTGGTCCAGCGGCACCTCGTGGTCGATCGGATCGGCGGTGAAACCGGGGTAGGAAGAATCGCCGCCGCCCAGGGGGGCGGGACCGGACATCTGGCCCCAGCCGGAATGGCCCCAGACCGGCAGCAGTGGCGCCGGCGCACTCGGCGGGCCGGGCCGGGGCTCGCCTGGTTCGATGAAGCCGGACTGCTCCAGCTGCTCCATCAAGCGCTCCGGATCGCCCAGCATCTGGCCGAGCTGGGCCAGTTCGTCGTAGCTGCGACGGCCATTGATGAGGATCAGCATGGACCGTTGCCGGGGCGTGAGCTCACCATGGCGCGTGGCGATGGCTTCCGCGCCTCTGGGAGACTTGTGATACGTGGCACTTTTGTCCAGCATGGCGCGACGAAAGCCTGGGCGGCTGGAGGTCGGACGGAAGCAAGGATACGCCAGCCGGGGGGCTTGCGGAGGCCTGTCGCAAATACCTAGGGTTCGCGCGGAGGCCCGGTGCGATGATGCCTGCCCATGGATGACCAGGGAACCACCGAGCGGCTCGACCGGCGGGTGTTGGCGCTGAAGGCCGGTTTGCTGGCGCTCTGGGCGGCGGTCAGCTTCGGCGCCACCTTCTTCGCCCGCGACCTGCAGTTTTCCCTGGCCCAGTGGCCTTTCAGCTACTGGTTCGCCGCCCAGGGCGCGCTGCTCGCCTTCATCGCCATCGTGGTCTTCTATGCCTGGGCGATGCGCCGACTGGCGCCGGAAGACAGCGCCGGCGAGGCGTCCAGGGCCGACGGTGGCTGACGGCGGCCGCGCCTACGAGCGCCGCCTCCATCGCATCCTGGCTGCCTTCGTCGTCGGCTTCATCGCCTTCCTGCTGCTGCTGGCCTGGGCCGAGCAACATGGGCTGACGCGCTTCTGGATCGGCCCGATCTTCCTGTTCTCCACCGTGATGATGTACGCGGTGATCGGCATCAACAGCCGCACCACCGACCCGGAGGAGTACTACGTGGCCGGCCGCCGCATCCCGCCCATGTACAACGGCATGGCCGCCGCGGCCGACTGGATGAGTGCCGCCTCCTTCATCAGCATGGCCGGCGGCCTGTACCTGCAGGGCTTCGGCGGCGCCGAGGGCCAGGCCGGCGGGCTGGCCTACGTGCTGGGGTGGACGGGCGGCTTCTGCCTGGTGGCGCTGCTGATCGCGCCGCACCTGCGCCGGCTGAACCTGTACACGGTGCCGGAATACTTCGAGGTGCGCTTCGGCGGCCGCGCCCCGCGCATCATCGCGGCGCTGGCGGCGGTGCTGTGCTCCTTCGTCTACGTGGTGGCGCAGATCTATGGCATTGGGCTCATCGCGTCGCGCCTGACCGGCGTGCAGTTCGAGATCGGCATCCTGCTCGGCCTGGGCGGCGTGCTCCTGTGCTCCTTCCTGGGCGGCATGAAGGCGATCACCTGGACCCAGGTGGTGCAGTACGTGGTGCTGCTGCTGGCCTTCCTGATCCCGGTGTCCTGGCTGGCCTACAAGCAGCTGGGAAACCCGGCGGCGCCGCTGGTGTACGGCGCGCAGCTCTCGAAGATCACGGAACTCGAGGCCCGGATCGCCGCCGACCCGAAGGAGCGCGAGGTGGCGGCCATCTTCGCGCAGCGCGCGCGCGAATACGCGGCGCGCCTGCAGGACGTGGAGGGCGCGCTGCAGCGCGAGCGCGCCGCGGCGCAGGAGCGCATCCGCCAGCTGAAGGCGCAGGGCGCCGATTCGGCGCAGGTGGTGCAGGCGCACCGCGCGCTGACGGCGTTGCCGAAGACGCCGGCGGCGGCGCGCGAGCAGTGGACCCGCGCCATGCACGAAAGCCAGGAGCGGGCCCGCCCTCTCGGCGGGGTGCCGCCGCACACCCAGCCCTTTGCCGGCGACCCGGACGGCACGCCGCAGGAGCGCGAGGCCTTTTCCACCAGCCGCCGCAATTTCCTGGCGCTGATGTTCTGCCTGATGGTGGGCACCGCCGGCCTGCCGCACCTGCTGACGCGCTACTACACCACGCCCAGCGTGGCGGCCACGCGCTCCTCGGTGGCCTGGTCGCTGGTGTTCATCGCGCTGGTCTACGTAAGCGCGCCGGCGCTGGCGACGTTGGTCAAGTTCGAGGTGATGAACAACCTGGTGGGCAGCAGCATCGACGCGCTGCCGCCGTGGATCGCGCAGTGGGCCCGGGTCGACAGCTCGCTGATCTCGGTGGCCGACGTCAACGGCGACCACGTGCTGCAGTGGGGCGAGATCCGCCTGGGGGCCGACCTGATCATGCTGGCCACGCCGGAACTGGGCGGCCTGCCGTACGTCATCTCCGGCCTGGTGGCCGCCGGCGGGCTGGCCGCGGCGCTGTCCACCGCCGACGGCCTGCTGCTCAACATCAGCACCGCCCTGATCCGCGACATCTTCTGCCACGAGTTCAAGCCCAGGCTGCCGCCGGAGCAGCGCGTGATCCTGTCCAAGTTCGCGCTGATGGCGGTGGCGCTGGTGGCGGCGGTGGCCGCCTCCACCAAGCCCGCCGAAATCCTGCCGATGGTGACGGCCTCGTTCTCGCTGGCCGCCTCGGCTTTCGTGCCGGCGATGCTGCTCGGGATCTTCTGGCGCGGGGCCACCCGGCGCGGCGCCGTCGCCGGCATGCTGGCCGGGCTGGGCGTGACGCTGTTCTACATGCTGGTGAACGCGCCGGCACTGAGGGCCGCGCTCGGGCTGGCGCCTGGCCAGCAGCTCTGGTTTGCCATCCAGCCGCTGTCGGCGGCGGTGTTCGGCGTGCCGGCGGGCCTGCTCGTGACATGGCTGGTGAGTGCGATAACTAGGGATGACCCCAACAGGGTTTCCACCTGAGCCGTCAGCCGTCAGTCAGTCACGCTGCCAAGACTGGCCGCTCCTGCATGAGGAGACAAAATGGCAACAGCTTCCACCGCCGACGTGATGGCCGACCGCGCAGCCGATGCGCCCATGACCCAGGGAGAAAAGAAGGTCATCTTCGCTTCTTCCCTGGGCACCGTGTTCGAGTGGTACGACTTCTACCTGTACGGAGCGCTGGCGGCCATCATCGGCAAGCAGTTCTTCACCGGCCTGGATCCCACCTCGGCGTACATCTTCGCGTTGCTGGCCTTTGCCGCCGGCTTCCTGGTGCGGCCGTTCGGGGCCATCTTCTTCGGCCGCCTCGGCGACATGATCGGGCGCAAGTACACCTTCCTGGTGACCATCCTGATCATGGGCGCGTCGACCTTCATCGTCGGCCTGTTGCCAAGCTATACCGCCATCGGCATGGCCGCCCCGGTGATCCTGATCGCCTTGCGCTTGCTGCAGGGCCTGGCCCTGGGCGGCGAGTACGGCGGCGCGGCGACCTATGTCGCGGAACATGCGCCGCGCGGCAAGCGCGGGGCCTACACCTCGTGGATCCAGACCACCGCGACGCTGGGCCTGTTCCTGTCGCTGCTGGTGGTCCTGGGCGTGCGCAACTGGATGGGCGAGAAGGAATTCGGCGATTGGGGTTGGCGCATCCCGTTCCTGGTTTCCATCATCCTGCTGGGCGTGTCGGTGTGGATCCGGCTCAGCCTGGCTGAATCGCCGGCCTTCCAGAAGATGAAGTCCGAAGGCAAGATCTCCAAGGCGCCACTGAAGGAGTCTTTCGGTGAATGGCGCAACCTGAAGATCGTCATTCTGGCGCTGCTGGGCCTGACGGCGGGGCAGGCGGTGGTCTGGTACTGCGGCCAGTTCTATGCCCTGTTCTTCATGACCACGATCGCGAAGGTCGACGCGACGACGGCCAATTTGTTCATCGCCGCGGCGCTGCTGATCGGCACGCCGTTCTTCGTCGTCTTCGGCACGCTGTCGGACAAGATCGGCCGCAAGCCGATCATCATGGCGGGCTGCCTGATCGCCGCGCTCACGTATTTCAGCGTGTTCCCCATGCTCCTGAAGTACGCGAACCCGGCTCTCCTGGCGGCCCAGCAGACCGCGAAGGTCGCCGTCACCGCGGACCCGGCCCAGTGCTCGTTCCAGGGCAACCCGATCGCCCGCGAGATCGACTTCACTTCGTCCTGCGACATCGCCAAGCGCACGCTGACAACCTCGTACATCCCCTACGAGAACAAGGTGGGCGCGCCCGGATCGCCCGCCACGGTGACGATCGGGGACAAGGTGATGCCCGCGCCGACCGCGACGCTGAACGCGGAGCAGCATGGCTTCTCGCCCGAGAGCGGCAAGGCGATCGCGGATTTCAAGAAGTCCGTGGGTGACTCGGCCAAGGCCGCCGGCCTGACGACGCCCGCCAC